>JAYEGJ010000184.1:0-18815 GCA_034658975.1 Actinomycetota bacterium | reverse complement strand
AACAGGGACCACCGTTCGAGTTCGAGGCAAACACCGCCGAGGCGCCTGATGCTTCCGGAGACTTCGGTCGAGGGCCGGGGGCCTGTCGTGGCGAGGATGACGAATAGCGCCGCGGCGAGGGCCAGAACTGCGAGAGCCTTCCGGGGTCGGGAGCTCTCGGCCACCGTTCAGCAGGCTCCAAGGGCGCCTTCGAGATCCTCGATCAGGTCTTCGGTGTCCTCCAGGCCCACGGATAGACGGACCAATCCGTCCGTGATGCCGGCCGCGATTCTCTCGTCGCGCGGAACTGCTGCGTGGGTCATGGTCACGGGGTGGGTGATCAGCGACTCGACCGAGCCTAGGTTTTCCGCGAGGCTCCAAAGCTGCACCGAGTCCATGAGTTTCTTGCCTGCCTCAACCCCGCCGTGGACCTCGAAGCCCACCATGGCTCCGAACCCGGAGGCCTGTGTTCGGGAGAGTTCGTGCTGGGGATGTGAGGGGAGGCCGGGGTAGTTGACGTAGTCGACCTTGGGGTGCTCGGTGAGGAACTCTGCGATGGTGTGGGCGTTGGCCGATTGGCGGTCCATGCGCTCGCTGAGGGTCTTGGTTCCTTGCAGGGTCAGCCAGGCAACCATGGGCGACATGATGAGGCCCGCCGAGATGCGGGCAAAGGCGATCTTCTCCTGGAGCCCGGCGTCGTTGACCACCACGGCCCCGCCGAGCGTGGCGTTGTGGCCGTCGAGGAACTTGGTGGTCGAGTGGATCACGATGTCGGCGCCCAGTTCGAAGGGTCTCTGGAAGTAGGGAGTGAGGAACGTGTTGTCCGTCACGTGGAGGATGCCCCTCGAAGCGCAGATCTCCGAGACAGCGGCCAGGTCGGTGACCTTGAGAGTGGGGTTGGCCGGAGTCTCGGTGAACACGAGTTTCGTGTTGTCCTTGACTGCTCGTGCGATGGCGCCGGTGTCTGCGGCGTCGACGAAGGTGACGTCAACGCCGAACTTGGTCAGGAACTGGTCGGCGAAACGGTAGGTGCCGCCGTAAACCACTTCGGCGAGCACAACGTGGTCTCCCGCTTGCAGCAGCGCGAGAAAGACGGCCACCGTTGCCGCCATGCCCGACGCGTAGGCAGTGGAATCGACCCCGCCCTCGAGAGCGGTGAGCTTTTCCTCGAGCGCCCTGACCGTGGGGTTACCGGCCCGGGAGTAGGAGAAACCGCGACCCATGTAGTCGTCGACAGACTGCTGGACGAAGGTGGTCGACTGGTGAATCGGAGTGAGGATCGCCCCGGTGACCGGGTCCGGGGTGACTCCTGCGTGTACCTGCTTTGTGCGAAAACCCATACACTGAATGGTAAGCGTGTGGGGGCGGTTGGGGGCCACAGCGATACCAGTGTCGTTGCCGGCGGACCCTGTTCTGATGGGCCGTCCACCCCGCTCAGTGGGGTTGGTGGCCCACCAGATTCCCACACTGTTCAAATGTGCCGTCCACCCTTCTCAGCAGGGCTGGTGGCCCGCCAGATTCAGGAGGCTGTGCGGACCGCCCCGGTCTGCATCAAAGTATCGAAGCAGTTAGCGGGTTCTTGGGTGAGCATCGCGTACGTGAAGCGGAGAACGGCGAACCCGTGGGCCGTTGCCTCGTTGTCACGTCTGCGGTCTCGCTCGATGTCTGCCTTACGGGTGTGCCATCGCCGACCATCGGCTTCGACGATGAGACGCCACGCCGGGATGTACGAATCGACCGTCATCCGGACCCGTTTGAAAGCGAAGGGCGCCTGTTTTTGGTATGGGGCGACACCTGGTCGGTCGAGCAGCCGATGCAGCAGTCTTTCCAGTTCATTCACCGGTGGTTCGTAGGCATCGGCGCGACGCTCGTCCCAGATTGAGCGGACCTTGACGACGCCAGGCGCCCCCGACCGGAGTCTTGACACCCTTTCCAGGTCATCGACCAACAGACGTCCCGCGGCGATCTCGTTGTCGACCACTGCTTCGAGACGGTCTAAGGAGAGGTCTCGGGCGATGCCGAGAACGGTCTCGGCCGAATCGGTTACCTCAAACCCTCTTATCCGGACGCGTCTCACGGTGTCGAACCCCTGACACCGGATAACCTTTGCCAGCGACGACCTCGAGTTCCCGGTCTTGCCAACCATGATCACAGGCCTGCCAGGCCGAAACCCGATGAACTCGTGGAGGTATGCGGCAGATCGGCCGGCAACGATTGCCCCCGGTCTGTTGAGTAGGGCTGCTGCCATCTGGCGCTCCCACTTGGGCGGGGCCGATGCGAGGGCGTATACCGACGGGGCGAGCCTGACCCATGCGCCGTTCTTGACCCTGGTCTCGATCATCGTTGAGGTCATTCCGACCGAGCGGGCCTGGGCGATGGAGAAGACTCCATACTGGCGGGCGGCGAGTTCGTCGAGAGGGCGATCCGGCTTCATGGCCGCGACCTTGCACAAATCGAGAGGTCGATTCAATCCCCTTGTTCTGATGGGCCGTCCACCCCGCTCAGTGGGGTTGGTGGCCCACCAGATTCCCACACTCGACGCCCGGACTAACCGAAGCGGTACCCGACCGATCGGACGGTGGTGATCCACGACGAGCGTTCCTCGCCCAGCTTGGCGCGGAGACGGCGGACGTGGACGTCGACTGTGCGCGCACCGCCGTAGTAGTCGTAGCCCCACACCTTAGACAGGAGCTGTTGACGCGACCAGACCCGGACCGGATTCTCGATGAGGAAGCGAAGCAGCTCATATTCCATGAACGTCATGTCCATTGGCTCACCCCCCAGAGAGGCCTGATAGGTCAAAGGGTTGAGCTCGAGGTCCTTGAACCGAAGCAACTCCTCGGAGGCCTCCTGACGCGTCATTCTCTGGAGACGGAGCCGCACCTCAACCGGGTTGAGCGGGGCGAGGACGAAATCGGTGAACTGGGACGACGCCTCGACCAGCGCGAGCTGATCGCTTTCCAATACCAGCAGGACCGGGAGACCGAGCGTCTCGACGATGCGCGTCGTTTCGCGAAGGCGGCGCATTGGCTGCGGGCCAAGCTCCACGACCAGCAAGTCGGCTTCCGGGAGGGAGAGGTCCTCCGGGACCAATTCCTTCACGGGAACGATGGTCGCGTCTGCGAAGGTCAATCCGTCGGCCAGGCTCTCGGAGCATGCCTCGGGATAGACCGCGGCGATCACAATATCGGCAGGTAGGTGTCGAGCTCGAACCGCGACACGTGGTGCTGGTACTTGTCCCACTCGTCCCGCTTGTTGCGCAGGAACCAGTCGAAAACGTGCTCGCCGAGCGCATCGGCCACGAGGTCCGAACCCTCCATCAGATCAAGTGCCTCGGAAAGGGTATCGGGGAGGCGCTTGGCTCCGGCGGCCTTCCTCTCGGCGTCGGTCAGGCGTTTCACATCGCCAGTCACCTCGGGGGGAAGGTCGTAACCCTCGCGAATCCCCTCCAGCCCGGCAGCGAGGATCACCGACAGCGCCAGGTAGGGATTGCAGGCGGCGTCGGCCGCCCGGTATTCCACTCTCACGGATGACGGCTTGCCCTTCTTCACCGAGGGAACCCTCACCAGCGCCGACTGGTTGTTGCGTGCCCACGAGATGTGGACCGGGGCGTCGAAGCCGCTGACCAGCCGCTTGTAGGAGTTGACCCATTGGTTGGTCACCGCGGTCAACTCGGCGGCGTGCCTGAGGACGCCGGCGATGAAGGCCTGACCCACCTTGGAGAGCCCGCCCTGAGTGCCTGGCTCGTGGAAGGCGTTGACATCACCCTCGAACAATGAGAGGTGGAGATGCATGCCCGAGCCGTCGAAGTCCTCGAGGGGCTTGGGCATGAAAGTGGCATAGATCCCGCTCTGAAGGGCCACTTCCTTGACCGTGAGCCGCGACGTCATGATGTTGTCGGCCATCGTGAGGGCATCTGTGTAACGGGCGATGATCTCGTGCTGGCTCGGCGCCACCTCATGGTGGGAGTGCTCGATCGGGATACCCAATTGCTCGAGCGCATTGATCGTCTTGCGTCGATACTCCTGCGCGACGTCCAGCGGAGTGAGGTCGAAGTATCCACCGTGGTCCAGGACCTTTGGATGGGGGCCCGAGTCCTCGAAGTAGAAGAACTCCAATTCCGGCGCCGCGTAGAAGGTGTAGCCCATCTCCGACGCCCGTTCCAGGTTCCGCTTCAGAACCACCCTTGGGTCACCGGAGAACGGCTCTCCCTCGGGTGTGTAGATGTCGCAGAACATGCGTGCCACTTGTTCCTCGGACCGCCAGGGGAGGACGGCAAACGTCGATGGATCCGGCTTGGCCAGCATGTCGGCTTCCTGCACACGGGCATATCCGTCGATGGACGACCCGTCGAAGGTCATTCCTTCCTCGAAGGCAACTTCGAGCTCGGCCGGGCTGATCGAGACAGACTTGAGAAATCCCTGAACGTCGGTGAACCACAGCCGGACGAAGCGAATGCCTCGCTCCTCGACTGTCCTGAGTACGTAATCGGCCTGCTTGCTCATCTAATGCCCGTTTCGTGAGCGGATCTGTTGCGCACAGTTGACTCCCACCGGGAGCGGATTGCAACCGGCGTCCGGACAATGGTGTTACTCAGCAGACTCCTAAGCGCTCCGACGACGGGCGGCGAGCCACTTGCGACGAAGCGACTTGCGCTCATCTTCGGTGGTGCCTCCCCACATACCTGAGCGTTGGTTGGCCTGGAAGGCGTACTCCAGACACTCGTTGGCGACGGGGCACGAGCGACAGATTGCTCGGGCCTTCTCCACAGAAGCGAAGTTGGAGTCGGGACCCGGAAAGAAGAGGCCGTTCGGATACCCCGCGCAGGCAGCGCGTTCCTTCCAGTCAGTAACCAGATCGGTTGTAAGGCTGAGAGAACCTCGGGTCACACCGCAAGTCTCGCGGTGTGACCCGGTCCTGACAAAACGAGGTGGCTACTTGGAGCCCGCTGAACAATGCATGTCACTCATCTCGAACGACCAGTCATCACCACTCACTGTGCGTCACCATCCTCATCAGAGTCGCCGGGCCCTTCGTCATCACCCGGTTCGTCGGAGTCGGCACCGTTCTCGTCGCCAACGGCGGTTGCACTTGCAGCTCCGGCCGCACCAACGGCCCCGGCAGCACCTGCGGCGCCGGAGCCGTTCGCCGGACCGGACACGTCGCTTCCGAGGTCGCCGTCGATCCCGTCGGCCGTGTCGGGGACGGCCACCGGACGGGTCCGACCGGTGAAGGCGATTACCAAGAGGATGAGCGTGAGCAGAACCGCAAGACCGGCGGCGATCTTGGCGAGGATTGTCTCCAATGGGTCGGCTATCAGCTTGACGAAACCGAATCCGTCGCATGTGTTCGCTGCATCACCACCGACCTTGTAGACACCTCGCAATTGTGAGATGTCGATGCCACGTTCGGCCGCATAGGCCTCGACATTGGCCACGTCGCCGTCGTTGACCTGGCTGCCGGCGTCATTGTCTTGAGCCTCCTCTGAGTCGAGGGTGATTCTCGCTCCTCCGATCTCCACCCAGATCTTCCAGGGGTAGTCGTCGAAGACGACTGGTGAGGTGGCGACCCACGTCAGGCCCCCGTTGGGGTCGATTTCGAACGGATCCTGCTTGCTGGTGTCGGTCACGACGGTGTCGTCCATGTCGGAGACGGCAAAGACCTCGCAACCACCGTTGAGCACGCCGACCTCATTGGTGGTGCTCAACCCGGTGGCGCCCCACGCGGCCATGGGAATGAGAATGATGAATGCGAGAATCATCGGACCAGGAGCGGCTGCGCGGCTGACGCTGGTCAGGACGAGGCCGATCACTCCGGTAGCAGCCGGCAGTAGGAATACCAGAATCTTGTCCAGTGGCCAGATCCCTTGCTGCTGGAGGACGACCGCAACGGCCAGGCCGATGAGGATTCCAAGGATGGCACCTGTGAGTGGCCTGGCTCGCGCGCGGCGGACCTCGGTGTGTGTCGGGACAGTCTGTTCTTCTGGCATCTCTACCTCCTGTCCGGCGAATCTAGGCATCGGCTCAACCCTTTGTCGGCATTCACCAGCGACGCTTTGGGAGTAGCCTTCCCCGATGCCCCGCATCCGGGCCGCCAGTATCGACGAACACAAGGCCCTGACGCGCCGCGCCCTCCTAGCCGCGGCCAAGGATCTGATCGACGAGGTGGGGACGGCCGAGATCTCGTTGGGTGAGGTTGCTCTTGCCGCGGGGGTAGGGCGGACCACGTTCTACGACTACTTCTCAGATCGAGACGATGTCATCGCCTCCCTGGTGGAGGAAGAGCTGCCCGGTGTCTTGAACGACGTGATCAATTCGGTCCCCAAGAATCTGGGGACGGCCGATCGCCTCATCGAGTTGGCAATCAAGACGGTGGAATTCGTGGCGACCGACCGCGTGTACGGCGTGATCCTCCACCAAGAAGTTGGCCGAATGGGACTCGAGGCGCAGGACCGGATCAAGGACAGTCATGAGGAATTGTCGTCGGAGATGGCCGGGCTCTACATGAGAGGTGTCCGCGAGGGCATCTTCGCGGAGATGCCGCCAATGCTGGCCGGGCGCCTGATTCAAGATACGATCATGTCGGCCGCGCGTGTCCTCATCGACACGGGCTCGGACCCCAAAAACGTCGAGTCGATAACCGCCGGCCTCAAGGGGTTCCTCATCGGGGGTCTCAGCCCCCGATAGGGCTTCGGGAGAGTTCATCTCCCGTTAACCATCACATTGCCGACGGGTTAACCGCGCTCCATACCTTTTCGCGCGTCGTTGGGGATCTTTGAGGAGATCCGTGCGATTCGAACTATCCGAAAAGGAGCAAGTCAAGTATGAAGAAGTCCCGATTTCTGAGGGCTTTTGCGCTCGTCGCCGTCCTCGCTCTCGTGCTGGCGGCGTGTTCGTCGTCAGACGAGGAAGGAGCGGCCACCACCGAGACACCGGAGACCACGCAGGCGCCCGGCGCCACTGCCGGTGGTGGTGAAGAATCCGAGTGGGGTCTTCCCCTGATCGATCCTCTCGATGCCACCAGCGGCGACATCGGCATCGCCGGGTCGTCGACGGTCTTCCCGTTGTCAACGGTCGTGATGGCCAAGTGGGAGGACGAGGGTGGCCCCGGCTACGCCATCGACAGCATCGGGTCGGGTGGCGGATTCGAACGCTTCTGTGTCGAAGGTGCATCTGATATCTCGAACGCCAGTCGTCCCATCAAGGACGAGGAGGTGGCGTCCTGCGAAGGAATCGGCCGCACAATCATTCCGATCCGTATCGGCACCGACGCTCTCTCGTTGGTCGTCAGCAAAAACAACACCTTCGCCACCGAATTGACCTTCGAAGAGATCGGCATTGCCTTCTCGCTGCCGGCCGGGTCGACCTGGGCCGACGTCAATCCCGACTTCCCCGCCCACCCACTCGAGACATACTCGCCGGGAGCGGATTCGGGCACGTTCGATTTCTTCTTCGAGACGATCTGGCCTGACGTCGATGATGCCGACGGAACCCCACCGATCCTCGAATCGGGCGCCAACATCGTGGGTGAGGACGACAACATCACCGTTCAGGGGGTTGCCGAGGATGGCTGCACCGAGGGGGACACGTCGACCTCCTGCGCCATCGGCTATTTCGGATTTGCCTTCTTTCAGCAGAACGCCGACAAGCTCAACCCGGTATCCATTGACGCGGGAGAGGGCGAGGGGTACGTGACTCCGGGCCCAGCTTCCGTAAACGAAGGCACCTACCCGATCGCTCGACCGCTGTACATGTACACGGCCGAGCAGATCGTGGCCGAGAAGCCACAGGTGGCTCAGTTCATCGCCTACTACCTCAACAACGTGAATCTCGTGATCGACAGGGTCGGGTACTTCCCCGCACCCGACGACAGTCTCCAGGAAGCGGCCGACAACATCAAGGCGGCCGCCGGCTGGTAACGGTGCCCTCCCATGGGCAGGCATGGATCTCGGTCTCATGATCGAGATCCATGTTCTCTGACCTCGGTTGACAACCATTCAATGACTGACACGGTAAGCCGGAACAAGTTCGATCTCACCGGGCGACGTCGCCCGGTCGAGCGGCTGATCCTTGTCACTCTTGCCGTGTGCGGCGCGATCTCAATCGCGACGACGGTCGGGATCCTCTATGAGTTGGGCAAGGAGTCCCTGCTCTTCTTCCAGGATCCAGAAGTATCGATAGTCGATTTCTTCACCAAGACGCTTTGGCAGCCTCAGGCGGGCTCGTTTGGCATTTGGCCGCTGATTCTGGGCACGATGATCATCACCGTCATCGCTCTGGTGGTGGCGATTCCGATAGGCCTGGCATCGGCGATCTACCTTGCTGAATACGCAAGCCCACGGGTTCGCGGATTCTTCAAGCCGGCTCTCGAGGTTCTGGTAGGGATCCCGACGGTTGTGTTCGGATTCTTCGCAATCACTTTCGTGACTCCGATCCTCAGGTCAATCTTCGGCCAGGATGTCGTGGGGTTCTTCAACGTCCTCTCCGCGGGCATTGTCGTTGGAATCCTCATCATCCCGCTCATCAGCTCGCTTTCCGAAGATGCGCTGTCGGCCGTTCCCGATTCACTTCGCCAGGCTGCGTACGGGTTGGGCGCGTCGAAGCTCGAGGTCTCTCTCAAGATCGTGGTGCCGGCAGCCCTCTCCGGCATTGCCGCCGGGGTGGTCATCGCAATGTCCCGTGCAGTTGGCGAGACGATGGTCGTCACACTGGCGGCCGGCGCTGCACCGCGTAACTTCATCTTCGGGGAGGACGCCCTCTTCGGGTACATCCTCAGCCCGTTCGAGTCGGCACAGACGATGACCGGGTACATCGCAGTCACGGCGAGTGGCGACCTCAGCTACAACACCATCGACTACAACTCGATCTTCGCCATAGGTCTGACTCTCTTCTTCATCACGCTGGGCCTCAACGCCCTCAGCCGCCGGATCGTCAAGCGCTTCAGGCAGGAGTACGAATGAGCGTCGGAGCGCCCGATCGCCCCATCGAGACCCTGTTCCCGGATGACCAGGAGTACCGGCAGCTCTTGGGCAAGCGAGCCCGCCGCGGGCGCATGGTTCAGATGGCGTTTCTTCTCGCGCTCATCATGGCGGTTCTCGCCCTGGTCACTCTTCTCTATACGATCATCAATGATTCCTTCGGCTTGACGGCAATGGTCAACGAAATAGAGCCCGAGGAGGTCGTTGCATCCCTCGGCTATGACCCGGCCGTTATCTCCCTCTCGGATCTGAGTTACGACGAGTTGGTCGGCGTTCTCGTCGGTGGCATAGAGCGGAACGTCGGACGGCGCCTCGAGCGCGAGCAGAGGTTCTACGAAGACAAGCTGGTGTTCGAGGGCGAGCAGAAGTGGGCCGAGGTCTGTTCGTCGGAGGAGCCTCCGGCCGGCTGTGATTCGGCACCACGCGACCACGCCAACGTTCTCCAGTTGGTCAACGAGCGGATCGTTGTTCCCGACGTCATCGCCACCTACGAGATGGTGCCGTCGATGCTGAACCCCGAGGCCTTCGAGGAGGAGATCAGCACGGCGTTCGCAGAAACGCCGGAGCGGTTCCCCGACTACACCTTCGACGAGGTCCAGTTCGAATGGCGGGCGTGGCTGAACCTGACGTTCCTCAAGACTCCGGCGAGCGCAACGCCGGAGACAGCCGGTATCCGCACAGCAATCCTCGGCTCGATCTGGCTGGTCGCCATCACCGTTGCCTTCGCAGTTCCGGTCGGTGTCGGAGCCGCCGTGTACCTGGAGGAATTTGCCAGGCCTTCGCGTCTCAACGACTTCATCCAGACGAACATCAACAACCTCGCCGGGGTTCCCTCGATCATCTACGGCATGCTCGGGTTGGCGATCATGGTTCGTGTCCTGGAGCCCATCACTTCAGGGTCGATCTTCGGTGACTATTCGGACAACGGACGGACGGTGCTGTCCGCCGGCCTGACCCTTGGCCTCCTGACCCTTCCGGTCGTCATCATCAGTTCTCAAGAGGCGCTCAAGGCAGTGCCCAACTCACTTCGCCAGGCGGGTATGGCTGTTGGTGCCACCAAGTTGCAGACGGTGAGGAGCCAGGTCCTCCCGTTGGCCATGCCCGGCATCCTCACCGGAACGATCCTCGCCGTGGCAAGGGCCATCGGTGAAACGGCGCCGCTCATCCTCGTTGGTGCCGCCAGCTTCATCACCGCCGACCCGACCGGGCCGTTCTCCAAGTTCACTGCCTTGCCGATTCAGATCTTCCAATGGACTGCCCTTCCTCAGCAGGAGTGGCAGAACCTCGCCGCGGCGGCCAGCCTCGCCCTGTTGATCATGTTGTTGATTCTCAATGCGGGCGCCGTGATACTTCGCAATCGATACTCCAGGAGAGCCAGTTGACCAACGAAACAGGAGCGGTCGTCGGCACGGCGGCCAGAGAGGTAGACCAAGTCTTGGAACCAGGCTTGCCATCCACGGCGCCGACCCCAGAAACGCCGGGAGTGATCGAAACGAAGGATATGGACGTCTTCTATGGCGACTTCAAGGCTGTGAGAGAGGTGTCGATCAACTTCGGCTTCAACGAGATAAGTGCGCTCATCGGTCCTTCCGGGTGCGGCAAGTCGACCGTCCTGAGATCGCTCAACCGGATGAACGATCTGATTCCCACGGCGCGGGTTACCGGCGAGGTGATGTACCACGGAGAGAACATCTACGGATCCGGTGTCGATCCCGTCGAGGTTCGCCGCCAGATCGGCATGGTGTTTCAGAAGCCGAACCCGTTCCCCAAATCGATTTATCAGAACATCATCTGGGGAGCCAAGATCAATGGATTCAAGGGATCGAAGTCGGAGTCCGACGACCTCGTCGAGTCCGCCCTGATGCAGGCTGCCCTTTGGGAAGAGGTCAAGGACAAGCTGGGGGAGAGCGGCCTGTCGCTGTCCGGCGGCCAGCAGCAGCGGCTCTGCATCGCCCGAGCGATCGCAACCAGGCCCGACGTGATACTCATGGACGAGCCGGCGTCGGCTCTCGACCCGATAGCCACCCTTCGGATCGAGGAGCTGATGCTCGACCTCAAGGAGAACTACTCGATCATCATCGTCACCCACAACATGCAGCAGGCAGCCCGGGTGTCGGATAAGACAGCATTCTTCAATGTCAAGCTCGATACTCGGGGTCAGCGAACGGGGGAGCTGGTGGAATTCTCGCCAACCGAGGAGCTCTTCACCTCGCCGAAGGAGAAACAGACCGAGGACTACATCACGGGCAGGTTCGGATGACCGAAGTCAGAGATACCAACGTTCATTTCCACCAGGAGCTGGAGACTCTCGAGCAGGCTGTTCTCAGTGAGGTTGATCAAGCTGAGCAGATGGTCGAGATGGCCGTCCAGGCAGTGGTTGTGGGAGATGTGGAGCTGGCGGCAGAAGTGGTCGAGCTCGACAAGGAGATCGACGCCACCTACCTCCAAGTCCATCACGATTGGACCCGTTTGATGGCCCGTTTCCAGCCTCTTGGATCCGACCTTCGCAAAATGACTGTTCTCCTTCAACTCAACATGACCTTCGAGCGGATGGGCGACCAAGCCGTCAATATCGCGAAGGTCACGATTCGCAACGAAGGCTTGCCGAAGGTGGATCGGATCTGTGAGCAGATCCAGGAGATGGGCGATCTGGTTCGTCCGATGATTCGCACCGCCATTGACGCCTACGTGAGACAGGACCTTGACGAGGCCCGCCTCCTACCAGCTATGGACGAGCCGGTCGATCGACTCAACACCAATCTGTACAAGGAGGCGATCGCGGTCGGGGCCAATCCTCAGTTGCTCGAGTGGGCCACCCAAATGTTGATGGTTTCCCGCGCCCTCGAGCGTGTCGGTGACCAGGCCGTCGACTTCGGTGAGCAGACGGCCTATCTCGTCACAGGCGATCGAGTGGAGTTCGAAGCAGCGGATGACGCAGTCAGCTGACCGCCGCCCTCATCGGATTCTCGTGGTCGAGGACGAGCCGGGCTTGTCCCAGTCGGTCCAATACACCCTAGAGACAGAGGGTTTCGAGGTTGTAATCGCGGAGTCGGGACTTGAGGCGGTGGACATGACCCGCACGTCGGAGCCCGACCTGATCCTTCTCGACCTGATGTTGCCCCAGATGTCGGGACTCGACGTGTGTCGACAGGTACGGACCTTCTCTGATGTTCCCATCATCATGCTGACCGCCAAGGACTCGGAGGCCGACAAGGTTTCGGGCCTGGAGCTGGGTGCCGATGACTACGTAACCAAGCCGTTCTCCATGCGTGAACTCGTTGCACGGGTTCGTGCCCATCTCAGACGGGCGAGGCGGACCGGTGTGCTCGCCACCGCCAACGAGGTTCTCGTTGGCGGGCCGATCGAGCTCGATATCGATGCACACGTGACCCGTGTCGGCGGCGATGAGGTGGAGCTTCGCCCCAAGGAGTTCGAGCTCCTCGAATCCCTGATGAGACGAAAGAACAGACTTGCGGCGCGATACACCCTGATCGATGAGGTCTGGGGCCCGTCGTACTTCGGTGACACCAAGACCCTCGATGTCCACATCAAACGGCTTCGCCAGAAGCTCGAGAAGGACTCCTCACGTCCCAAGCACATCGTCACCGTGAGGGGCCTGGGTTACAAGTTCGTCGATGAATAGGGATCACTCCAGTGGGCGTACGCCGTTGTCTACTCGACTCCTCGTCACCTATGCCTTGACGTTTCTCGTACTGATCGCCCTTATGGGCTGGTTCATCGAGCGATCCACGCAAAGCGCCCTTCTCGAGGACCTGACCGTCAACCTCCAACGCGGCGGTTCCTTGGCTGCCGGGAGCCTCCCGTCGGATGAATCCCAGATGCAGGTCTGGGCCGAGACCATGTTCGAGATCGGCGAGTTCAGGACAACGGTCATCAGGACCGACGGTGTGGTCTTGGCCGACTCTCATTCCGATCCGGCGGTCATGGAGAATCATCTGGATCGCCCGGAGGTGATGGAGGCGGTTGGAGGATCGATGGGCTCCGACACCCGGGTCAGTGCCAGCACCGGCTTTGAGCAGCTTTACGTTGCAATCCCGCCGGAGGGGGGTCTGGTGGTGCGGGTGTCGGTTTCCACACGGGTGATCGATGAGGAGCTGGGCACCGTCAGGACCTCGGTGATAGTTGTGTCGCTGATCTCGGGGCTGGTTGGAATCGGCGTGGTGGCGTTGGTGGCTCGGCGCATGGCCCGTCCGATCATCGAGTTGACCGAACAGAGCCGACTCGTGGCCGCCGGCGATCTCGATGTCAGCCCTCGCCGGTTCTCGGTACGGGAGTACGACCAGCTCGGTCTGGCGATCTCGACGATGGCTGCCAATCTCGGCCAACGCGTTTCGGACGCCGAGCGGGCGACCGAACACCTGGAAGTGGTGCTTGGTGCCCTGGATCAGGGGACAGTTCTTTTCGGAGCCGGAGGACAGGTCATCTACGCCAACGCTTCGGCGGGGATGCTGCTTGGCGCCATGCCGGATGATCTGGCGGGCCTGTCGCCCTTCCAATGCCAGGCGATCGTGAGAGAGGCGATGGAGTCAGGGGCGCAGGTCGATCGTGAGATCGAGCAAGGGAAGCCGGTCCGACGGCTTCAGATCAGCGCGACCCCGTTTCCCGGGGACGAAGGCACCCTCTTGGTGATCGTCGACATCACAGCGCAGGAACGTGCGGCGGCCGTACGGCGTGACTTCGTGGCGAACGCGTCGCACGAGTTGAAGACCCCGGTAAGCACGATCATCGCCTCGTCTGATGCTTTGAAGATCGCTGTCGAGCGTGGAGACCCCGCGGCGTCGGCTTTCGCCTCGCAGATTGCCGCCTCGGGTCATCAGCTAGACGATCTGGTGAACGATCTTCTCGACCTGTCTCGTCTAGAGCGAGAATCCCCAGAACTCGCTCCCGTGCGACTCGACCTCCTCGTTGCCGACGAGATGGAGCGGATCAGGAATAGGGCAGAGGAAGGGGGCGTCGATCTGGCGGCGGATCTCAATGCCACCGTCGTTCTCGCCAGTCATCGCGACGTGTCAATCGCGGTCCGCAACCTGCTCGACAATGCGATCCGATACACCGATGCGGGCGGCAATGTCGGCGTTACGGTCGATTCGCAAGGACCGGAGGTTGTGCTCTCGGTCACTGATTCCGGAGAAGGAATACCTACCCGCGACATCGATCGGGTGTTTGAGCGGTTCTACAGGGTCGACTCCGGGAGGTCGCGGACGACCGGCGGTACCGGTTTGGGGCTGGCCATCACCAGACACGTCGTGGAAAGCCATGGAGGGTCAATCTCGGTAGAGAGCGAGCTAGGTGTGGGCTCGACCTTCACCGTGCGTCTTCCCGTCCCCGTTGGTGACTAGTGGTCTGTCGGCCGGCCCAACTATCCTGATTGGGCTTTCCCCTCATGACGATGCTCGAATCCATCTCCCAGCCTTCTGACCTGCGCGATCTGACCCAGGAACAGCTCGACGAACTGTGTCGCGACATCCGCGAGTTCATTCTCGAGAAGGTGTCGAAGACGGGTGGCCATCTTTCGCCAAACCTCGGAGTTGTCGAGCTGACCATCGCCCTCCATCGTGTGTTCGACTCGCCAACCGACCGCATCATCTGGGATGTCGGGCACCAGGCCTACGTTCACAAGCTCCTGACGGGTCGTGCCGACGGCTTCGACACCCTCAGGCATACCGGCGGCCTCTCCGGTTACCCGAGTCGAGAGGAGTCCGAGCACGACTTCGTGGAGAACAGCCACGCCTCGACCTCGCTCAGCTACGCCCTCGGGCACTCCCTGGCCGGTTATGAGGGATGGACGGTCGCGGTCATCGGGGACGGCGCATTCACCGGCGGGATGGCCTACGAGGCGCTGAACCACATTGCTGTCGCCAAGCCCGAGCGTCTGTTGATCGTCCTCAACGACAACGGAAGGTCCTACGCGCCGACCGTCGGTGGGCTGGCGTCGCTCACCGATCTCGCCCATTACCGGATGGACCCCCGTTACGAAAAGGCGAAGAAAGCCATCGGAAAGATGCTGCGGGGTCTACCCCTGGTCGGCGAGACGGCCGACGAGATGGCCGGACGCATGAAGGATGCAGTGAAGCAGATTCTTGAACCGGCGACGGTCTTTGACGCCCTCAACCTGAAGTACACCGGACGGATCGACGGTCACGACATCGCTCTCCTCGAGGAGACACTCGAACTGGCCAAGACCTACAACGAGCCTGTCGTTATCCATGCGGTGACGGAGAAGGGCAACGGGTACCAACCGGCCATCGAGGACGAGGAAGAGAAACTCCACGGTGTCGGCTCGTTCGATATCGCTACCGGTAAGGCCCTGAAGTCGGAGCTGAAGCTGACGGAGGTTGCCGGACGGGCCCTGGCCCACGCTGCCGACTCTCGTGACGACATTCTGGGCATTTCGGCTGCCATGGTTTCCACCGCGGGCTTGAAGCAGTTCGCCCAGAGGCACCCCGATCGTGTCGTCGACACCGGAATCGCCGAGCAACACGCGGTGACGCTGGCGGCCGGAATGGCGATGGCCGGGAAGCATCCCTTCGTAGCGGTCTATTCGTCGTTCCTCCAGCGGGCCTTCGACCAGATCGTCACCGACGTCGCCATGCACGACCTGAGGGTCGCTTTTCTCATCGATCGTGCCGGGATCACCGGTCCCGACGGGCCATCGCACCACGGAGTCTTCGACCTTTCTTACCTGAGGATGGTCCCCAATCTGGTGGTGGGTGCCCCTGCCGATGCCACCGAGTTGTGCTCGATGGTCGAGACGGCGGCGGATCACGACGGTCCGATCGCCATTCGGTATCCGAAAGGTGGAGCCGTCTCGGTCCCTTCCATTCCCGCCGAGCCATTTGAGATCGGTAAGGCGGTGAGACTCGGCGAAGGTGATGATGTGACGCTGGTGGCAGTCGGACGGATGGTTGAGATCGCCGAGAAAGCGGCCCTTGATTTGGGCGAGAAGGGTGTGAGTGTTGGCGTGATCAATGCACGCTGGGTCAAGCCGCTCGATCCGAGGATCATCGAGTGGGTGGCCGACTCTTCCCATGTCGTGACCTTCGAGGATGGTGTCGTTGCCGGTGGATTTGGGTCTGCCGTCATGGAGGCGCTTTCCGAGGCCGGCATCACCAAGGATGTCACCTGCATTGGCGTGCCCGACCACTTCCTGCCCTTCGGGTCCGCCTCAGATGTGATGGAGTCGGTCGGCATGGACGCCGACTCGGTCGTCGAGCGGGTCTTGGTGGCGCTGGGTCGGTAACTCTCGAGGCGATTAGCCCCGTATCCGGGGCTAACTACCTGAGGTGTCTCGAGCCGCGGCCTAGTGCTGGAGGATCTGGCTGAGGAAGAGCTTGGTCCGGTCGTGCTGCGGGGCGCTGAAGAGTTGGTCCGGCGGGGCGATCTCAACTACCTCGCCTTCGTCCATGAAGACCACCCTGTTGGCGGCGGCCCGGCAGAAGCCCATCTCGTGGGTGACCACGACCATCGTCATTCCTTCGCTCGCTAGAAGGAGCATGACGTCGAGCACTTCCTTGATCATCTCCGGGTCGAGTGCCGACGTTGGCTCGTCGAACAGCATGATCTTGGGTTCCATCGCCAGTGAGCGGGCGATGGCCACTCTTTGCTGCTGGCCTCCCGACAACTGGTGAGGGTAGGACTCAGCCTTCTCGGGTATGCCGACCCGGGCCAGCTGCTCCATGCCGACCCGGTCTGCTTCATCAGGCTTTCTCTTGCGCACCAGTTTCTGGGCGACTGTCACATTCTCCAGGGCCGTCAGGTGTGGGAACAAATTGAACGACTGGAACACCATGCCCACTTCAGCCCTTATCAGGTTGATGTCGATGTCGTCAGATCCCAATTCGTCGCCGTCGATAACGATGGTTCCGGCAGTGGGTTCCTCGAGATAGTTGATGCAACGGAGCACCGTGCTCTTTCCCGATCCGGATGGGCCGACGATGGCGACGACTTCGCCACGGGCGATCTCCAGGCCGACGTTCTTGACGGCTTGGACGTCACCGAAGTACTTGTGCAGGCCCTGGATGGAAATGATCGAGCTCATCGTGATGTCGAAACCGTACCGATGCGACGTCCGTACCACTGGACGAGGAGGCTGAGAATGAGGGTCAGTGAGAGGTACACGAAGGTAAGGACAAGGTAGCCCTCGTCGAACCGGAAGGAACTGCCGGTGTACAGCTTGGTCATCTGTGTCATTTCTCTGATCGCCAGGATGGAGAGCAGTGCAGAGTCTTTGAGCAACGCAATGAAGTCATTTCCCAAAGCTGGGAGGATGTTGCGTATTGCCTGAGGGATGACAATGCGTTGCATCGTCTGAGCTTTGGTCATACCGAGTGAACGCGCCGCTTCTGTTTGACCTTTCGGGATCGACTCGATTCCTGCCCGGAATACCTCGGCGAGAAAGGCACCGTAGACGGCCGAGAGACCGATGATCCCGCGGTGAGTGAGATCGAATAGACGACGGTCCAATCCGACCAACTCCAGCATGTCGGGAACGAGGACGATGCCGAACGTCACGAGAAGGACGAGCATGGGGACGCCACGGATGAACTCGATGTATGTGGTGGCGATGTTCCTGGCGATGACGCTCTTGCTCATGCGGGCAACTGCCGCGATCAGACCGATGAACATAGAGATGACGAAGGCCAGCGCCGAGGCATACAGGGTGAGTCCGAGTCCCCCGATTATGAAGTCGAACGCTTTGGTGAATTCCTCTCCGAAGAGGATCTGGACCGCCATGACGACGACAAACCCCAGAATCGCCACCAACCAGTAGGGAAACGTCCGCCAGGTGAGTCGTTTGGGGAGTTCGATGCTTATCGGTTCGAGTTGCTCCGGGGCCAGGGTCATCGGTTCTCCATTCAGGTTCTTGGCTACATAAGCAAAGACGCCGGGCAATTGCCCGGCGTCTTTGCGGTTTGGTCGGTGCTAGACGATCAGCACTCGGAGTCTTCTTCTGCGTACGCACCATCACAAATGTCGTCGTAGGTGACTGCGAACGCATCTGAGAAGTACTTCTCGGCGATCTCATCGAGGAAACCCGAGGACTGCATTTCCGCCAAGGCGAAGTTGACCGGTCCGACTAGGTCACTGTCGGGCGGGAAGATGAAGCCGAGTTCGTCACTGGATAGTGACTTGCCGACCACCTTGAGGTCGTCGGCGTTGACGCCCACGTAGCCCTGGCCGGCGGTCTCGTCCATGAGCACGGCGTCGACCTCTCCGGCGATCAATGCTTCGATAGCGACACCGAAGGTTTCGAAGGCAAGAAGGCGTGATGTGCTCGCATCTCCATCGAAGATCTGGTCCACCGCAGTCTGAAAGTTGGTTGTCCCGGTCTGAGATCCCATCAATAGCGTCTCGTCTGCAGCAAACTCTTCGGGCTCGCTGAAGCGGCTCTCATCGGCACGGACCAACATCCGTTGTTCGATATTGATGTAGCCGTCGGAGAAGTCGACGATCTCCGCGCGCTCATCGGTGATGGTGATGCCGTCGGCCGCGGCGTCAAACAGACCCTCTGAGACCGCAATGATCATGCCGTCCCAGGCAGCTTCCTCATACTTGGGCACGCAATTGAGAATCCTGCAGATCTCATCCCACGCTTCATAGTCCCAACCACTGGCCTCACGTGTCTCGAGGTTGATGTAGTTGAACGGCAGATAGGCGTTCTCGATTGCGACAGTGACCTCGCGACCGCCGAGGTCGTTGCCCTCGACGCTCCCGCCGTCGTCCGAGCCGCATGCCGCGACGACAAGCGCCAGCACGGCGAGTATTGAAATCAGTCGTGTTCTTTTCATTTGGGGTAGTGCTCCTCCTAGGAACGAGGGCGGAATCGTATCACCGCCAG
>JAYEGJ010000183.1:0-4267 GCA_034658975.1 Actinomycetota bacterium | reverse complement strand
GAGCCTGCGGGAATGTCCTGGATCCCGCCCACGGCCACGAATTCGCCGTCGTATGCCCAGCCGGATGACTTGGTCGTATCCACCGATTCCACGACCTTTGCCCAGTTCTTGTGACGCTCGTCCCCGAGCAGGGGGACGTCAACTGCAACGAGCGGGAGGTCATTCATTGCATCCGAGAGTAGGCAATTGGTACAAAGATTGGTCAAGACGATTTACTCTCCCCTGTATATGGCCAAGCTTCGACTGTTCGCCAATCTGCGCGAGATCGCCGGAACCTCGAGGATCGAGATCCCCGAGACGACGGTTGGTGATGTAATTGACGCCGCAAACGACCGATTCGGGCCCGATTTCGCACGTGGTGTGAAGACTTCTCGGGTGTGGGTCAATGGTGAGGAGGCCGGTCTCGACGAGACCGTGAGCGAGACCGATGAAGTTGTCCTGCTCCCGCCCGTCTCCGGTGGCGGTCAGCCGGCGGCGATATCTCCCGTGGATCTTCTCGGTCTGCTTCCGGTCGTTGTCATCGGCCTTGCACTCTTGGCGAACATCCAGTCCCAGGAGATCTGGGCCGCCTTCCTGGTGGCGGCCTCTGCCATCTGGGCCCTGGACATCAACACCACGTTCGCAGCCCGCGGGCGCCTCATGGCCCCCCTCGCCGTGGCCACTTCCGCTGCTGCGGCCGCCCTGTCGGCTCACATCCTCGGCGGCACCGGATACGGGCTGACCGTTGGCCTCGCTGTAGGCATCGCCCTGGGTTGGGCAGTCGCCATTCCCGACTATCGACAGGTGGATGTCTTTTCGCCAACGTTGCTGGTGAGCCTGCTGGCCGGACTCGGGACCGCCTCGATGGTCCTGGCTCGCTCCAGCTTCTCGCCCGATGAGCGGGCAGTTGACGTCTTCCTCGCCGCAGTGATCGTGGCCATGGTGTTGGGCGCACTCGTGGTCCGCCTCCCGGCCATCCCTTTTCTAGACCCCTACAGCACGATGGCACTGGCAGCCGTCCTGGGATCGGTCGGTGCCGCTGCCCTGTGGGACCTCGACGTTGTCGGCTACCTGCTGGTCGGTCTTGGTGTGGCGGTCGCCTTGATCGCAGGCAACGGGTTGTCGTCGATGCTCCGCACCGGTTCGGTATCGCTCACCGAGCGACCGCCGGGGCTTCTCGCTTCGATGGACGGGATAGTCCTTGCCGCAGCGATCTACTACCCGTTGATTCGTCTCGTTCTCTAGGCCAGGGCGCGGCCGACGACGATTCCAAGAATCGCAGCCCCCAAACCGATGACCACGCTGATCGCGACGCTGGAGACGGCAACACCGGCTTGGCCCTGCTCCCACAGCCAGATCGTGTCGATTGTGAAACTGGAGAAGGTGGTGAAACCGCCGAGCAGGCCGATGGCGATACCCACGCGCATGCTGGTGTCTGCGTGGAAACCCCAGAGACCGATCAGCACGCCGAGGACGAGGGAGCCGAGGACGTTGACGGTGACCGTGCCCCAGGGTTGAACTCTCATGTTGATAGAGCCGGCGAGGGCATACCTGGCGAGTGAGCCGACGGCGCCTCCCAATGCGACCCAAAGTGCTGTAGCCATGGCGAGCGAGCCTAACCGGCTACTGACATCTCAAAGAGTCACGGCTTGGGTACCATTTCCACCGCATGGCAGCTTTGAAGGCGCACCGAACTGCGCTTCTTCTCGTCACTCTGGTCGCGGTGTTGGCCTCCCTCTTCCCTTTGCCCACCCGCGCGGTCACCAGATCACAGGTCGACAAGGCTTGTGAGAACTCGCGTGCACAACTCGCCGAGTACAGGGCCGCCCGCGCCCAGTTCGAAGAGTCGGATGCGGCCTACTACGAGCTGATCCTCGAGATCGAGTTCCTCGAAGGGCGCCAGGACCGGGCCCAGGGCTCGGTGGACACCCAGGCAAAGGAGCTGGTCGACGTCGAGAAACAGATCGAGGAGCAGGCAGTCCAGCTCTACATGATGGGCGGGCTACAGAGCCCGGGCATCATCTTCAGCGCTTCCTCGGTCGACGAGTTCCTCACCACTTCTGAGTTCCTGACGGCCGCTGCCACCGGTGGCCAGGAATCGCTTGACAACCTCGTGGCATACCGTAACGACCTGGGTCGCTGGCAGGAAGAACTCGACGCGGTCCACGTCGAACTCGATGCGGCTGAGGAAGATCAGGCCGCATTGGTCCAAACCCATGAGGCGAACATGGAGGCCGAGCGGGCCACCTATGCCTCGCTGGACGCGGACTGTCAGGCGATCCAGAAGAAGTACGAGGCCGAGCAGGCCGCCGCCGCGCGGGCAAGACAGGCCCGGGCTTCGGGTTCGGTGCAGACCGGACCCTTCGTCTGCCTCTTCACTCCCGGCCGAACTTCTTTCCGCGACACATGGGGCGCTCCGAGGTCTGGCGGACGGTCGCACAAGGGCGTCGACATGTTCGCTGCCTGGGACGAGCCGGTCTATGCGGTCCAGGCGGGGAGGGTGTCGATCCGCAACAGTGGTCTCGGCGGGAAGACCATCTGGCTGACCGCCAACAACGGCATCGGCTACTACTACGCGCATCTCTCCGGTTGGGCCGTGTCCGACGGCCAATCTGTTTCCCAGGGCCAGGTGATCGGATACAACGGCGACTCCGGCAACGCTCGAGGCGGCAGTCCTCATGTCCACTTCGAGATCCACCCGGCAGGACGAGGCGGGGCAGCCGTCAACCCGTATCCCACGGTCGCCGCCGCGTGCCGGTAAAGTCGGCGACGTGACCGAACATCGCCGCCGTCTCGACGTCGTTCTCGAGCCTGAGTTTCTCGAGAACCTCGATCAACTGGAACTCGACGAACTGAGACGCCGTCGTCACACAACCGGCGAAGTCGAATCTCAGATCTCTTACTACCGGCGCCTTTTGCACGGCCGGATGGATCTCCTCAATTTCGAGGCTCGCCGTCGAAGTGGCGAGGAGGAGCGCACCCTTCTCGAGGCACTTCCCGAGATTCTCGCCAGTGGGATGATCCTGGGACAGGAGCCGACGATGAAACATCTCGGCACGATGCCTCCCCTCCCCACTACGACAGGCAGACGCCTGATCGACAAGATCATGGACGATGGAATCCTCACCCGCCTCCCCGACCTGACCGACGAGGAGGTGGCCGAGGCCCTCCAACGGCTTCGCGAGGTCGAGACCGAGATGTCCAATCAGCGCAAGCAACTCCACATTGTGATCGACACCCTCCAGGACGAGATCGTCTCCCGGTATCGGACACAGCAGGACGAGGCTCCGGTCTCCAACTGACCTTGCTCGCAGCCGGGGTCAGATCAGGTCTCACCGAAACCACCCACGAGGGTGTCATCGTGATCTCCTATGCCGATGGTTCGCCAATCGCATGGTCCGGCGATGTCGAACGGCCCTTCTACCTCCGCTCATCGGCCAAGCCTTTCCAGGCCTACGTCTCCCAGGAGGCAGGGGCGGGGCTTGATCCCATCGAGTTGGCCCAGGCCTGCGCATCGCATCGGGGCTTCCCGATGCATGTGGCGATGGTGAAGTCGATCCTCGAAGGCGGCGGGTTGGATGCGTCCCACCTTCGCTGTCCGCCCGACTGGCCGATCGGAACGGCGGCACGAGATCTGCTGGTCGCTTCGGGCGAGAAGCATCCCCAGCGGAGATGGCACAACTGCTCGGGCAAGCACGCCGGCTTTCTTCGTGCCTGCGTGGCCCAGGGATGGCCGCTGGAGACATACCTCGATCCGGGTCACCCGCTGCAACGGCGAATCGTCGAGTTCGTGACCGAGTTGGGCGAGTACGACGTGCAGTCGGTCGGTGTAGACGGCTGTGGCGCTCCTGTACTCCGCACGACGGCCCGGGCCATGGCGAAGCTGTATGCCCGACTGGGCTCCGAAGAGCGGTTGGGCGAAGTGTTCACGGCGATGCACCGCTACCCGGCATTGATCGCCGCGAACGGTGAAGGTGACACCGAGATTGCGGTGGCCACCAATTCGGTGGCAAAGGGTGGGGCTGCGGGCTGTCTCGGGATTGCTCTCGACTCGGGTATCGGGATCGCGGTGAAGAGTTGGGACGGACGCGGGGACATAGCCAACATTGGCGGCGTTGCCGCTCTCGAATCGATCGGCGCCCTGTCGGCGACGGCCCTTACAGCACTGTCAGATGTGGAATCACCACCGGTGTTCGGTGGGGGAAGGGTGGTTGGAGTCATCGAGCCGAGGCTCGATCTGGAGTTCGCCTGAGGAGTCTGCTCGGTGAGCCTTGTTCGCGAAAAATCG
>JAYEGJ010000182.1:0-18968 GCA_034658975.1 Actinomycetota bacterium | reverse complement strand
AACACCACTACCTTCCATCTGTAGAGCGAATCAAGGCTGCTGCGAAGAGAACGCTGGAGGAATAGGTGGCTAGCGAGTTCAGATTGCCCGACATCGGAGAAGGTCTAACCGAGGCAGAGATCGTTCAATGGCTGGTGCCCGAAGGTGAATATGTGGAGGCCGATCAACCGCTGGTCGAGGTCGAGACCGATAAGGCTGTCGTCGAGATCCCGTCCCCGTACGCGGGAACCGTCTTGAGGCACGGTGGAGCCGAAGGAGAGGTCATCGAGGTCGGTTCCGTATTGGTGGTGATCGGCGAGGAAGGTGAGGCAACAGAACCTGTCGTGAAGGATTCAGGTTCTCCAGCCGTGGCACCTGACACCTCAGCCGTTTGGGAAGACACCCCACCTCCAATGGTGGGGACGCTCGAGGAGGAGGCCGAAGTTATACAGTCTGTTCCGGAGCCTGCCGTCGGAGGCGCCGGCCCGGTCAAGGCATTGCCTGTGGTCCGCAAGTTGGCCAGGGACAACGGCATCGACATCGAAACCGTCACCGGCACCGGCCCGGGCGGAAGGATCACACGCGACGATGTCGAGGCGGCCATCGCGACATCGCGGCCTGCCGTCCCAGTTTCCCCGAGGAGCGAAGCGACGTTGGAGGGAAAACCGGCGGAGCCGGGGAGGGGGGCCGCCCCAAGACAGGACCAGCGCGTCCGCATGTCGCGTCTTCGCAGGACCATCGCTTCGAACATGGCCAGGAGCTGGGCCGAGATTCCCCACGTGACGACCTTCGACGACGTAGACGCCACCCGTCTGCTCGAGGTGCGTCAGGCGTTGGGGGAGCGCCACAACACCAAGATCCCTCTCGAAGCCCTGGTGGTCAGGGCGGTGGTGCCTGCTCTCGACGCGTACCCCGATTTCAACTCGACTCTGGATGGCGACGACCTCATCGTTCACGGCGCCCGAGACATCGGGATCGCCGTTGACACCCCGGACGGCCTGATGGTCGCTGTCATCAGGGATGCAGATTCGAAGGGCGTCCTCGAACTCGCTGAAGAGATTCGCAGACTCGGCGATGGCGCCAAGGAGCGGAAGCTCAGTCCTGACGAACTGACCGGACAGACCTTCACTATCTCCAACATCGGTGCCCTGGGGGGAGGTCACGGGACTCCCATCGTTCCGCCGGGAACCACCGGCATCCTGTCCGTTGGGCGGGCTCAGACGAAGCCGATCGTCTACGACGGCGACCTCGCCATCGCTCCGATGATGCCGCTGTCTCTGTCCTACGATCATCGTGTCATCGATGGTGGCCAGGGCCGGCGTTTCATGGCGCTGTTGATCGAGAATCTCGAGGAGCCGGCGCTCTTCCTCGCTTAAGCAGCCTCGGGCCTTGCCTAGCCTGTCCGGTCATGGCCAAAGACAAATCGAAGAAGAAGCCAAAGAAGTCGAAACAGGGAGAGGCTTCGAAGGTCAAGGAGCGGACGACATCTAAAAAGCACACCAAGAGCTTCGCTGGAACCGAGGTCGCCTACACCGCTACCGCGGCAACCCAGGTCTTCGAAGTCGACGACAAGAAGGTGTCGTTCTTCTACGTGTCGTACACCCAAGACGATGCCGACCCTGCGGACCGGCCCCTTATCTTCTGTTTCAACGGTGGTCCCGGATCATCAACCGTCTGGCTTCACCTTGGAGTGTTCGGCCCTCGGCGGATGGAATTCGACGAGGAGGGCTTCAAAATCGGCATGCAGGGGGAGTTGGTCGACAACGACCACTCGTTGCTGGATGTTGCGGACCTGGTCTTCATCGACGCCATCGGGACCGGGTTCAGCACGACCGAGAAAAAAGAAGACGTCAAGGAGTTCCACCACTTCAAAAAGGACATCGAAGCTTTCAGTCAGTTCATCGTCCACTACTTGAACCGCAACGGCCGATGGGCGTCGCCCAAGTATTTGGCGGGGGAAAGCTATGGGACGCTACGTGGGGCCGGTATCGCCCGCGAGTTGTTCGCCACCTACACCGTCGAGTTCAACGGGATCATCCTGGTGTCGTCGATCCTCAACTACCAGACGGTCGGCGTCGACTACGTGAACTACCTCTTTCATCCGGGCAATGATCTGCCGTTCGCCCTCTACCTGCCGGCCTACGCGGCCACGTCCTGGTATCACGAACGGTTGCCGGCCAAGCATCAGTCACGGCCGCTACGCGAGTTCCTCGATGAGGTGGAAGAGTTCGCCCTCGGGGAGTACTGGACGGCACTGGCGCAAGGCGATCGGATCGATGCCGAGACTAAGGCGAGGGTGGCCGCCAAGCTCGCGGAGTACACGGGGATCTCGTCCGACTACATCGATCACTATGACAACCGAATGCAAATCATGCGCTTCTGCAAGGAGTTGCTACGGGACCAGCGGAGGACGGTCGGTCGCCTCGATTCTCGCTACACGGGTATCGATCGAATCAGCGCAGGTGACAACATCGAAGTCGACCCGGCCGGCGATGCCTCCGGTGCGGTTGCCGCCTCGGCGCTGAACCAGTATCTCCGCGAGGAGATCGGGTTCGAGAGCAAAGAGATCTACAACATCATGGCGATGAACGTCTGGAAGCAGTGGGACTACGAGGACTTCAAGGGATCCTTTGTCGACACCTCCGAGAACATGCGCGAGGTCCTGTCGAGGTCCAAGGGCACCAAAGTGTTTGTTGCCAACGGGTACTTCGATCTGGCGACCCCCTATTTCGCCACCGAGTACACCTTCGCCCACATGGGGCTTGATCCGGAGGTGCGGGAGAACGTGAGGATGGAGTACTACGAGGCCGGTCACATGATGTATCTGCACAAGCCGTCTCTGGAGGCGCTTGCCGCCCATCTCAGGGAGTTCGTCGGCGAAACGTCCTAACCGGAGCAGTTGGAGTGCGACGGGTCGGGCTAATCCCGACGCGTTGCACACCGGTGGAGGCTCTATCTAGGAATCCACCGGAGGCGCACCTGCCACGAGCTCTGCAATTCCTTGCGTTGTCGCTGGATCGATGCCGCCTGACAGTTGGCCGAGCACCATTGAGCGTGATGGCGGGCTCGAGTTGGCCGGTACCTGTTGCCACACTCAAGACACTCGCGCCACTTGATGTCGTGCTCGCCAGGTGCGCTGCCGAACAGGTTCATCTTCGCGTTCTCGATAGGGGCTCCTCGGCTTCTGAAATCCAAGCCTATCGGAGCACGCAGCCTGAGGCTGCTCCTATTTGGCGTCGGAGTGGGCCTCCACGACGGTCAGGACCTCGGGGATGTCCAGCTTCGGATAGGGGTCGGCCGCAAGCAGTCCGAGAATCCGGGCCTGAGAGCGTGCCGACACCACCACCTTGTCCTCCCAGCGGGACGCCAGATCGCTTGGAGCCGTCTGACAGCAGGCCGGATCAGGACAAGTCGAAGTCAGCCGGTTGTCGGTATCCCGCCCGCGGAACCAACGGGCGTCGGAGAACTGCACACCGAAAGTGATGGCGTTGGTGGGGTCTCTGCCGGCCTCGACGTGGGTGGTGCAGAAGTAGGTCCCGGCCGGAGTATCGGTGTATTGGTGACGAGACCCGAATCTCTCCTGTGAGTGAAGCGTGGCGACTGCTCCCCATTTCGTACAGAGGCGCTGGGTTTCCATTCCTCCGTGAGCGTCCCGAGCGACCGGAACACCGTCGTTGGCGTATCCCTTGACGATGGTCCCCATCTCATCGCTGACCAGGAGGTGGCTTCTCATATCGAGGTGCCTCGTCAGGAGATTGGCGGTCCTCCATGCAGCCATCTCGTACGAGACATAGAACAGCTCCTTCACATCCTCGACGTCGATGTCGTGTTGTTCTTTGGCCGCGGCGAGACGATTGACCACGGCACTCTCCGGGGCCAGCACTGCGGCGGCGAAGTAGGCGGTCTCCACTCGCTGGCGGAGGAAGGTCTCGAGAGGTGGTTCTGCTTCATGGTCCAAGAGAAAGCCGGCGAGCGTCTGGAGGATGGCCTTTCGGGCCTGACGGGTTCTGAGTTCGTTTCTCTGAGCGATATAGATCCGCCGGTTGGCCATGTCGACGATCGAGCGGGCGAAGAAGGGCATGTCGTCGATCGGGCGGAGATCGAAGCCGGCATGTGAGCTGAGGTCGATGAGATTGCGCGACGAAAAAGGACCCTCGCCGGTGTAACCGGAGGCCTTGAGGGCATCCTGAGCGGCCCACTCGAGCTCTTCGAGATACCCATCGCTCTCCGAGAGATGCCGGGCGACAGCTCCATTCGCTCGTCGTACCTCCTCGGAGCCGGCCGATTCGAGACTCGACTTTTGTCGCAGGGCCTCGTGGAGGCCAACGATGTGGGCCAGGGTCTCATTGTCCATCCTCGCATTGGGTTTGACCGCCGGTAGCCCTAGCGATTCGAACAACGAAGTCTGTTGAGACTGGATCAGCGAGATCTCGAGAGCGTCCCTTTTGGAGGGAGGTGAGGGGTCGAGCAGCTCGCCGACACCAACGTCGAGGGCGGCGGCGAGGTCCATCACGAGGGTGATCCGCGGCTCCTTCTTGCCATTTTCCAGCAGGGAGAGGTAGGGCGCCGGTTTCCCGACCTCCATGCCCACCTGGTCGAGGGTGAGACCTGCCTTTTTCCTGTAGTGGCGAAGTCTGCGACCGAGAACCAGCGGATCTAGGGCCTGATGTTCAGTCATTCCTTGTCCCATCGAAAGATCAGTCGATATTACACGTCGATGAGCGTGACACGGCATGAAGACGGCAAGACACTTCAGTCTTATGAACCAGTTCAGGCAGAGCGAAACCGAGCGCAAGGTGCTCACCGAGGACGCCGTTGCCTTTCTCATCGATCTCGAGAACGAGTTCGGATGGAGGCGCGGGCAATTGCTCGCCCAGCGCGAGGTCCGACAGGAGAGCATCGACGGTGGGGAGCTTCCCAGCTTCCTGTCCGAGACAAGAGAGATCCGGGAGGGGGATTGGACCATTGCCCCGGTACCGGCCGATCTTCAGGACCGCCGGGTAGAGATCACGGGCCCGGTGGATCGCAAGATGATGATCAACGCCCTCAACTCCGGGGCGAAGGTCTTCATGGCCGACTTCGAGGATGCCACCTCGCCGACCTGGGAAAACCTCCTGGAAGGTCATCTCAACCTGGTCGAGGCGTACCAAGGCGTCCTCGAACTTAAGACCGACCAGAAGCACTACACGCTCAACGACGAAGTGGCGACCCTGGTCGTGCGTCCCCGCGGCTGGCATCTGGTGGAGAAGCACTTTGAGGTCGATGGATGTCCGATGTCGGCTTCCCTGTTCGACCTCGGCCTGTACATGTTCCACGGCGGCCGGGCCGCCATCGAGAACGGTTCCGGCCCCTACGTCTATCTCCCCAAGCTCGAGTCCCACCACGAGGCGCGTTTGTGGAATGACGTGTTCGTCTGGGTGCAGCACCGCCTTGGGATGCCGCTGGGAACGATCAAGGCCACTGTTCTCATCGAGAACGTGCTCGCTGCATTCGAGATGAACGAGATCCTCTACGAGATTCGGGCCCACGCCGCAGGCCTCAATGCCGGGCGCTGGGATTACATCTTCTCGGTCATCAAGAAGTTCCGGGACAACCCTGACTTCGTCCTTCCCGACCGCGGCCAGGTGACGATGACGGTCCCGTTCATGCATGCCTACACCGAGTTGATGGTGAAAACCTGCCACAGCAGGGGAGCCCACGCCATTGGCGGAATGGCCGCATTCATACCCAACCGGCGTGACCCCGAAGTGACCGAGCGGGCGATCGCAGCCGTCTCGGCGGACAAGGCCAGGGAAGCTGGCGCCGGGTGCGACGGCACGTGGGTGGCGCACCCCGATCTCGTGGCGGTGGCGAAGAAGCAATTCGACGACGTGTTAGGCGAGGCACCGAATCAGGTGAGCCGCCAGCGAGACGACGTGAGCATTGGGGCCTCCGATCTGCTCGACGTCGACTTCCCGGGAAGCGTCACCATGGATGGGGTCCGGGTCAACGTGTCTGTCGGCATCCAATACCTGGCCTCCTGGATCGCCGGGACCGGAGCCGCAGCCATCAACAACCTGATGGAAGACGTCGCGACTGCCGAGATCTCGCGATCACAGATCTGGCAGTGGGTGCGTCATGGCATCACCACCGCAGACGGGGTTCCCGTCACCGAGGCGCTCATCCGATCGATGGCCGGTGATGTGGTAGCCCAACTCGAGGGTGCGGGGCATCCGCTCACCGAACACCTCCACGTGGCCCGCAAGGTCTTCGAGGAGGTAGCCCTCAGCGAGACCTTCGTCGATTTCCTGACCTTGTCCGCGTACGAACTGATCAGCTAGGAGAACCCGTGTCACACTTTGCGAACGAAGCGGCCCGCCTCAACGACGACTGGAAAGTCAACCCTCGATGGCAGGGCATCACGCGCGACTACTCCGCCGAAGACGTCGTCAGGCTCCGCGGGAGCATTCGGGAGCAGCACACCCTGGCCAATCGCATGTCCCAGAAGCTCTGGAAGCTGTTGAACAACGAGGACTACATCAAAGCTCTCGGCTCGATCAGCGGTGGCCAGGCGGTTCAGATGGTCAAGGCCGGACTCAAGTCGATCTATCTGTCGGGATGGCAGGTGGCCGGCGATGGCAACCTGGCGGGGGAGGTCTATCCGGATCAGTCTCTATATCCGGCCAACTCGGCTCCCGCATTGGTGAAGAGAATCAACAATGCCTTGCGCCGCCAGGACCAGATCCACTGGTCTGAGGGCGACACGAGCATCGATTGGTTCGTCCCGATCGTTGCCGACGGTGAAGCCGGGTTCGGTGGCGCCCTGAACGTGTTCGAGCTGACGAAGTCGTTCATCCTGGCCGGTGCAGCCGGCGTCCATTTCGAGGACCAGCTCGCGGCGGAGAAGAAGTGCGGGCACATGGGCGGGAAGGTCCTGGTGCCGACAAGCCAGCACATCCGCACATTGCAATCGGCCCGACTGGCCGCGGACGTGATGGACGTTCCGACCATCGTGGTGGCCCGGACGGATGCCAACGCAGCGACGCTCATTACGTCGGACATCGATCCTCGCGACGCCGAGTTCATCACCGGTGACCGGACGGCAGAGGGCTTTTACGAGGTCAACGCCAGCCTCGATCAAGCAATCGCCAGGGGAATGGCGTATGCCCCGTACGCCGATCTCCTCTGGTGCGAGACGGCCAAGCCGGATATTGGAGAGGCGCGCCGATTCGCGGAGGCAATCCACGCCGAACACCCAAACAAGATGCTCGCCTACAACTGCTCACCGTCGTTCAACTGGTCGGCGCATCTCGACGAGAACGAGATCGCCATGTTCCAAAAGGAACTCGGGTCTCTGGGATACAGGTACCAGTTCATCACCCTTGCCGGGTTTCACGCCCTCAACGACTCGATGTTCGAGTTGGCGCGCGGATACGCGGAGAGCGGGATGAGCGCTTATGTCGAGGTTCAGAACCGCGAGTTCGCCAACGAGGAGTTCGGCTATACGGCCACCAAGCACCAGCGCGAGGTGGGCGCCGGCTACTTCGATTTGGTCAGCCAGGCCGTCTCAGGCGGCGATTCCTCAACGCTTGCCCTGGCGGGCAGTACGGAAGAGGAGCAGTTCTAGCCCGAAGCGATCTCTCCCCGCCGAACTCAAACAACCCGTTCGCCGTCCTTCCAGACTTGTTCGACCCGATCCTTCAGTGTGTCGAACTCATAGGGGTCGCCACTGATGACGACCACATCGGCGATCTTCCCGGTCTCCAGCGAGCCGAGTTGTTCCTGGAGACCCGTCAACTCTGCGGCGCTGCTGGTTGAAGCGACCAGTGCTTGCACCGGGGTGAGCCCATTCTCAGACATCAGGACCAACTCCCTCAGGTTGGTTCCGTGAGGCGCAACCGGGCAGTCTGTTCCCATCGCTATCCGAACGCCCGAGTCGACGGCTAGCTGGAAGGCGCCTCGCTCGGGTGTGCCGAGAGTGGCGAGCTTCTGGCGAACCGACTCCGGCGTGCCCGGGTCATTGACGATGGCTTCGGTTCCGTCGCTGGACGTGAGTGTGGCCACGAGCCATGTTCCGGCCTCGGCCATCATCGCGGCCGCCTCCTCATCGAGGAACGTGCCGTGTTCGATCGAGCGAACCCCGGCTTTCACCGCCCGCTTGATCGCCTCGGCTCCGTGGGCATGGGCCATCACTGGGGTTGCCAGGTCAGCTGCCGTGCGAACGATTGCGTCCATTTCCTCCTGGAGGAAGTTGGGATGTTGGGGGTCGTCGTTCGGAGAGAGGAACCCGCCGCTCGCCGAGAACTTCACCACTTCGGCGCCAGCGCGGATCATCTCCCTGGTCTTCCGGATGCAACCGTCGACACCGTCACATAGGGGGTCGGGGATACCCGGATAGTCGATGATCGACCACAGGTCTCCGCCGTAGGCCTCGTAGCCGTCAGAGTGACCTCCAGTCATCGAGATCGCCGCGATGGCCGTCTGCATTCTCGGGCCCACGACGATCCCCTTGTCGAGAGCGTTCTTGATTCCGATACTCGCTCCACCGGCGTCCCGTACTGTCGTGATCCCCAGTTCGAGCACGGATCGAGCAGTGTGAGGGAAGCGGAGGATGTCTTCGTCGGAGTGGATGCTCACGTGCTCGGGGTTGAGCGAACTGACATCGGGGAACCTCATGTGGGTGTGGCAGTCGAATAGGCCGGGCAGCAGCACCTTGCCTCCGCAATCGACGACCTCGTCCCCGCTCAAGCCAACGCCGACTCCGGTGATGCGGCCGTCTGCGATGGCGAGGTCGGCGGCGTCCAAGCCTTTTCCATTGAAGACCTGTCCATCCTTGAACACCGTTGTCGCCACAACTGCTCCTGTTCGCTCGGTTGCTCGAGCAACCTACAGCCAGACGGACCACAAGGAATCGTCCAGTGGGAAAGCGCGTTAGGTTCAGGCGATGCCCGATTGCTCGAACGTCGAAACCACATGGCACAAGGTCGCCGAGGTGGATGAACTCCCGGAGGGGAGGGTCAAGATCGTCCATGTTGGCCGTCGCAGCATCGCGCTAACCCGTTTCGAGGGTTCCTACGGAGCCCTGGACAACAAGTGCCCTCACCAGGGCGGTCCGCTGGGGGAGGGATCCATCGAGCATGGTTGGCTCAGATGCCCATGGCATGGCTATGACTACAACCCGCTCGACGGGCAACCACCCGAAGGTTTTGTAGATGCTCCAGGATGCTTTGCGACCGAAGTCCGTGACGATGGCATCTACGTGGCTCTTCCCGAGGAGGCCAAACGTCAACGAACCGTGAGCGACGTACTGGTCGAGACCATGACCAACTGGGGAGTGACCCACGTCTTCGGCATGGTCGGCCACTCCAACCTCGGATTCGCCGACGCGATGCGAGAGGCCGAGGAGCGTGGCGACCTCACCTATATCGGCATTCGCCATGAAGGCGCTGCGGCCTTTGCTGCCAGCGCATACGGCAAGCTCACCGGCGAGCTTGCCGCGTGTTTTGGCATCGCCGGGCCCGGATCCACCAATCTTCTCACTGGTCTCTACGACGCCAAGGTCGACAGGGCTCCGGTGTTGGCGATCTCCGGACAGGTCCCCTCCAAGGTGAAGGGGAGAGGCGCGTTTCAGGATCTCGATCTCGAGGGAGCCTTCGCCGCTGTCGCCCGCTACTCGGAGACAGTTCACGCCGGGGGCGACCACGCCGAAGTGATGACACTCGCGGCCAAGACGGCTCTCGTGGAGAGGGAAGTGGCCCATCTCGTCCTGCCCGACGAGGTTCAGGTGATACCCAGCGATGAACCGGCCGGCGGTCCGACTGGTCGTACCGGGTCACGCGAGATTGTGCCCACTGATGACCTCCTCGACCGGGTAGCGAAGCGCGTCGCCCAATCGGAACGGCCGCTCTTCATAGTGGGGGCCGGCGCCCGATTCGACATGGACCGCATCCTGGGGTGCGCCTCGGCCATGGGTGCTCCCATCGTGACCACGTTCAAGGCCAAGGGTCAGGTCAGCGACCAGCATCCTCTGAGTTGCGGGACATTGGGCCGAAGCGGGACGCCGGTCGCCTCGTGGTTCATGAACGAGAGCGATCTCTTGATCGCATTTGGAGCGTCGTTCTCGAATCACACCGGCATCGCCGAGTACAAGCCGATCATCCAGATCGACTTCGATCCGATGGCCCTCGGCCGGTTTCATCCCGTGGAGATTCCCGTACTCGGCCACGTCGGCGCCACCGCTCAGCTTCTCCAAGAGCGGATGTCGAGCGAAGCGTCGTTTGTTGACCGCACGGAGGAAGTCGCACACCGATGGGAGTTGTGGCGGGCCGAGAAGGCGAGTCGCCGCCGCGATGACGCAGGCCAGGGACTTGGAGCAGCCAAGGTGTTCGACTCACTTTCCAGGCTCATCGACCCCAATGCGGCGATTGCTGTCGACGTGGGCAACAACACCTATTCGTTTGGCCGCTACTTCGAAGTGGAGGACCAGTCGATCGTGATGTCCGGGTATCTCGGCTCGATCGGGTTCGCTCTTCCTGCTGCGATGGGGATCTGGGCTGCTGTCGGCGACAGTCGGCAGGTGGTGGCCATCGCCGGCGACGGCGGATTCGGCCAGTACGCGATGGAGTTCACGACGGCGGTCAAGTACGACATGAACATCACCGTGATCCTCCTGGTCAACGATGAGCTGGCCAAGATCAGCAAGGAGCAGCTTTTCGCCGATTTCCACGTTTGGCAGACCTCCCTGGTGAACCCGGACTTCGCCGAGCTCGCCAGGCTCTCGGGCGGTGCGGGCTTCAGGGTCAGTGACGCCTCTCATCTCGATGGGGCAGTGAGCGAGGCCCTCGCCCACAAGGGACCGTCATTGGTCCATATCGACACCGACGCTCTGTTGATCTAGTGGCCCGTTGCTAGCAGTCGGCCATGGCCCCGAGTGCCCGGCAGATCTCGTGTTCCGCGTTGGGTATTGATCCGAGCTTCTCGGTGAGGCGAACCCTGGGAACTAGCTCTAGATTGTCGAATGAGGCGGCCGACGGATCTCGCAGGCCCTGATCCGAATCCAGCGAGATCTCAGTTGGTATGCCGCGAATGGTGCGTGTGATCGGTGCGACTATGAGCCGGTTGAGCACTGGAACGGCTTGCGTTCGAGTGACGACGAGGACAGGACGTCGGTTTTGTTCGGTTTCGACCCAGTAGATGTCACCCTGTTTCGGACCTACCACGGTTCCTCATTGACCAGGTTGATCGCGTTCTGCTCCGCTCGCTTCATCTCGGCCTCGGTCTCGGGGAATCGTTTGTATCCCTCGATGATCTGTCGCCCGATCTCCTCACGCCTCTCCCTGTCGACGACCTCGGCGAGCGCTTTGCGCACGGCGTCGGAGCGAGAGTCGAAGATGCCCTTTTCCACGAGTTCGTCTACAGCAGCCGCCAGGTCGGCATCGATTCGTGTCACGAACTGGCCCATCCTTTCAGAATAGCGTAATGCACTTCGCATTGCGCGGCCGGATCCCCTCGTGAATGGAGACCTACCGCCTCGACCGGCCCGGTTCAAGAGGTGCGTGCTCGCCTCCGATCCGTTTGGGTACCATGCATTTCCGGACAGACGCGGCGCTACTCCTCAGGAGCAATTCGAATGAACATCGTCCATGTCGTTGGCACCGGGACCATCGGTGAACCCCTGATCGGCTTGCTGGCCGACAACAAGGAACACTTCGGGATCGAAGAAGTCACCTTCCACAAGCGGACTCCCCTCGCCACCGAGAAGGCCAAGGTCGGCGACCTGGAGCGGCGAGGCGCCGTCCTCGTGGTCGACGACGACCGCAAGGCCACGTTCGAGGAGTTGGGTCATGCCCCCAAGTTCGAGACCAGCGAGGCCATCGAGCGCGCCACGGTGGTGATCGACTGCACTCCTGTCGGCAACGAGATGAAGGCCGAGTTCTACGAGAAGGCGAGCGGTCCGATCGGGTTCATGGCGCAGGGGTCGGAGTATGGGTTCGGGAAGATGTATGCCCGCGGCATCAATGACGAGGCGCTGGTGGCGGGAGAGGACAAGTTTCTTCAGATCGTAAGCTGCAACACCCACAACATATCGGTCCTGGTCAAGGCACTGGGGATGGACACCGACGGCACCAACCATTTGGTCGATGGCCGCTTTCTCGCGATGCGGCGCGCCAACGACATCTCCCAGGATGGCGGTTTCATCGCAAGCCCGACGGTCGGTGGCCATGCCGACCCCCGCTTTGGCACTCACCATGCCCGGGACGCTCATGACGTCTTCAAGACCCTTGACTACGACCTGAACCTGTTCTCGTCGGCAATAAAGCTCAACACCCAATATATGCACTCGCTCCACTTCGCCCTGACCCTCGACCGGGATATCACCCTGGAGGAGGTCAAGGAGCGTCTGATGGAAAATACCCGTATTGCGGTGACTCACAAGAAATCGGCCAACCAGGTGTTCTCGTTTGGACGTGACCACGGGTACTACGGGCGGCTCATGAGCCAGGCGGTCGTCTCGCTGGAGACGCTTGCGGTGCGCAATGGCAACGAGGTGATCGGCTTCTCCTTCACCCCGCAGGACGGCAACCCGCTGCTGTCGACGGTGGCGGCGCTGCTCTGGTACCTCGACCCCGAAACGCGGGAAGAGAAGCTCGACATTCTGCGTCGGTACCTCTTCACCGAGATCTAGGTGCGGCAAGGGAAAGAGCACTAGCTAGTGGACGCCAAGGCTCAGGCCTTCGCAGAGGAGGGCATCAGAGCCGTCGGGCGCCGTGACGCGTCGCTGGCACGAACCTTCATCGCCCAGGCATATGAGGCCGACCACAAGGTGGGGCCGCTGGCGGACGCCGTTTACCTCGCCTGTTCGGAGATCGAGGAGGAAGGTCGCGTGAGCACCGCGACCTGGAACACCCTGGCCGATGCCGTTGATTCGGCTGAGCTCTACGCGGCGGTGGAGGCCAGCCGGTCGTGACGCCCGGCCGTGTGTACCGGAGCACACGCATTTAGGCTCGCGGCGTGACTACCGCCCCCTCCCTATGGCTCACCACTCTCGGCTGTGCCAAGAATCAGGTGGACTCTGAGAAGGTGACGGCCATGCTGTCCGAGGCCGGATACCGGTGGGCCGAGTCGCCCGAGTCTGCCGACGTGGTCATGGTCAACACATGCGCTTTCATCGAAGAGGCCCGTGCCGAGTCGGTGGAGACCATTCTCGAGATCGAGGAGAAAAAAGCCGACGGCGCGAAGTCGGTCGTCATCGGCTGCATGGCGCAGCGGTTCGGCACCGAGGTCGCCGACGCCCTGCCCGAGGTCGACGCGGTGCTCGGACTCGACCGCTACGGAGAGCTGGTCGGAGTCCTCGACCAGTTGACCAAATGGCAGCCGATCGAGATCAAGCGACGATCGGCGCTCGACATCCTGCATTCGACAGGCCGTCCGTCCAGCGGTCTCCCATACGCCTACCTCAAGGTCGCCGAGGGCTGCAACAAGCCGTGCACTTTCTGTGCGATCCCTCTCATCAGGGGCAAGCAGCGGTCGAGACGCCCAACCGAGATCAGGGAGGAACTTGCCGGCCTGGTGGCATCGGGGGTGAGCGAGGTGGTACTCGTCGCCCAAGACCTCGCCGCCTACGGCCGCGACATCGAAGCGCCCGGCGGACTGCCCGACCTGCTGACCTTCCTGTCTGATGTCGAAGGCCTGAGGTCGTTGCGTCTTCTCTATCTCCATCCCCGCGAGATATCGGACCGTCTTCTGGCGGAAATGTCCGCCAACACGGTTATCGCCCCCTATTTCGATCTTTCCCTCCAACACGTCGCCCGGCCTCTCCTCAGGGCCATGAAACGTCCCGGGGGATTCGACAAGCACATGGGTCTCGTGAGTCAGATAAGGGAACTCGACGAGGATGCGGCGCTCAGGTCGTCCTTCATCGTGGGCTTTCCCGGCGAGACCGAGGATCAGGTGGAAGAACTTGCCGACTTCCTGGCCGAGGCACGCCTCGACTGGGCGGGCTTCTTCCCGTACTCCGCCGAGCCGGGGACGCCGGCAGCGGAGATGTCCGATCAGATCGACAGGGAAGTCACGATGGAGCGTCTTCGCTACCTGACCGCAATTCAGGAGGACGTGACCGTGACGAGGAACGGCGATTGGCTCGGAGGGACGGGCGAAGTCCTCGTCGATCAGGTCGAGGACGGCGTGCCCATTGCCCGTTCGTACAGACAGGCCCCCGAGATCGACGGAGTGGTCAGGTTGGATCGGGGTGACCCGGGGGAGTGGCTGACAGTGGAGTACACAGGGGTGTTCGGACCGGACATGGAGGCGGTCGTAACGTGATTGTCGAGGTCGTAGCGGTCGGGACCGAGCTTCTTCTCGGTCAGATCGTCAATTCGAATGCCTCCACCATCGGGGCCGCCCTTGCCGAAATGGGTTTCGATGCCCATTTCCAGCAGGTGGTGGGAGACAACCTCGATCGGGTGGCCGAGTCCATACAGACCGCCCTCGATCGAAGTGATGCAGTGATCATCACCGGGGGAATCGGGCCGACTCAGGACGATCTGACCCGCGAGGCCGTGTGCGCCGCCACCGGTCTCGAGATGGAATACAGCGAGGAGTATGCCGATCACCTCCTGAACTGGTGGGAGGCCAGAGGCAGGGAGATGCCCAAGTCGAATCTTCAGCAGGCCGAGCACCCTGCCGGCGCGGAGCTGTTGGACAATCCGAAGGGCACGGCGCCGGGCCTGGTCATCGATCACGAGGGGACCCTGATCTTCTGTGTCCCGGGCGTACCGGCGGAGATGGAGTACCTCCTTCATGAAGAGGTTCTGCCCCGTATCGCCGAGGCGTCGGAGGAAGTCGCTGTTATCGAGAGCAAACTGCTGCGCACATGGGGTCGCTCCGAGTCCGACGTTGCCGAGACTCTCGACGATCTGTATTCGGGTTCGACCAACCCGTCGCTGGCGTTTCTCGCCTCGAGCGGTGAGATCAAAGTGAGGATCACTGCCAAGGCCGGCGACGCAGCTGCCGCTCGTGCGCTGATCGAGCCGATGGAGATGGAAGTGCGCTCGAGACTGGGCGCGTCGATATTCGGCACCGGCGACGAGACAATCGAACGAGTCCTGTTGCGCCTGCTGGCCGACCTCGATTACACGATCGCCACCACCGAGTCCATGACCGGAGGCCGCATCACCGCGGCACTCACCTCGCTGCCGGGAGCATCTCAGGTTGTGCGAGGCGGTCTGGTCGCCTACGCCTCGGAGTTGAAGGCCTCTCTGTTGGGAGTAAGTGATATCACCACTGTCGTGAACGCGGAGACGGTCGAGGAGATGGCATCCAACGGACGGGCGGTCCTGGGGGCGGACGTCGTGGTCGCCGTGACCGGCTCAGCCGGCCCCGAACCGCTGGAAAAGCCTCCGGGCACTTTCGTCGTCGGCGTGGCCACCCCAGACAGAACCCAGTCGCGGGAGTTCAACATGGTTGGCGATCGCGAACGGGTGAGAACCTACGCAGTCACTGCCGCTCTCCAGCTCACCCGATTGGCCTTGATCGGTGAGTGGTGGAGCCCGTAGACCGGATCTTCGCGGCCACTCCGGTGCCGATCGAGGTGCAGATGGCGCTGGCCGAAACGCTCGCCGACCTCGACGTTCCGGGTCGACGCGTCCCCCCGGACAACTGGCATCTCACGGTGCGCTTCCTTGGCGACATCGACACCGTGACCTATGAGCGGTTCCTCGTCGGACTCGAGGCTGTTTCCGGGTTGGGCTCATTCACGATCGAGCTCGACGGGCTGGGGGCGTTCCCGAAGCAGGCCAAGGCGACTGTGCTCTGGGCCGGGTTGAGCAGGGGAGAAGCGGAACTGGCAACTCTCAACGAAGTAGCCGAAGAAGCGGCTCAGGGCGCCGGGCTTGCGCCGGAGGAGCGGCCCTACCGGCCCCATCTGACCCTTTCCCGGATCAGACCGCCCCGCGATGTCCATCACCTGATAGAGGAGCCGGTCTCCGTAGGCTGGCGTTGTCGGTCGCTTGTCGTCTACCGAAGCGTGCCCCAGAAGGGTGGCGTCAAGTATGAACCTCTTGAATCATTCGATCTTTCCTGATAAAACCATGGTACGAACACATGTTCGGTCTAGGATTACGCAAATCTGTCAGGGACACCCGATACGGTTTGAATCATGAGTCAGGAAGGACGCGAAGTGGAACGCGAAAAAGCACTCGAGATGGCGGTCAGCCAGATCGAAAGACAGTTCGGCAAGGGTGCCGTCATGAAGATGGGCGAGGCCGCCGAGCGGCGTGTCGACATCATTCCTACCGGTGCACTGTCACTCGATTTGGCACTGGGCATAGGTGGTGTCCCCAGGGGACGTGTCGTCGAGGTCTTCGGTCCGGAGAGCTCAGGAAAGACGACAGTGGCCTTGCACATCGTCGCCGAGGCGCAGCGCAACGGGGGTATCGCCGCCTTCATCGACGCCGAGCATGCCCTCGATCCCACCTATGCCAAGGCGATCGGTGTGGATGTCGATGAGCTGCTGATCTCCCAGCCCGATACCGGAGAGCAGGCACTAGAGATCGCTGACATGCTGATCCGCTCCGGCGCACTCGATGTAGTGGTGGTCGACTCGGTGGCGGCGCTCGTGCCCCGCGCCGAGATCGAGGGCGAAATGGGCGACACGCATGTTGGTCTCCAGGCAAGGCTCATGTCCCAGGCACTCCGGAAACTGGCCGGAACCCTGAACAAGTCCCAGACAACGGCGGTCTTCATCAACCAGCTTCGAGAGAAAATCGGGGTCATGTATGGGTGCTTTCAGTATTCGACACGGGTGACACTGTCCGATGGCACCCAGGAGCAGATCGGCAAGATCGTCAATCAGAAGCTCCCCGTCGAGGTCATGGCCGTCGATCCCGAGACCGGAAAGGTCGAGCCGAAGAAGGTGGTCAATTGGTTTGACAATGGGAACACAGACGAGTTCCTTCAGTTCACCGTCTACAAGCCCGAGGGCAATGGCAGGGCGCAGTTCGCAGCCACTGCCAACCACCTCATCGCAACTCCAGCGGGCTGGCGTGAGACCGCCGAACTCATTGAGGGCGATCGCGTGCTCATGCCGCTCAAGCATTACCTCTCAGATCAACAGCGACAGGTGGTGCTCGGAGGCCTGATGGGTGACGGTTCCATCTCTCCAAAACGCCCCCACTCCAATGGCCCGGCGATGAAATCTCGCTACCGCTTCTGCCATGGCCCGAAGCAAAACGCCTATGCCGAATGGAAGGCAAACCTCCTCCAGGGTGTGCCTTTGGGTGTCTCACCCCACAGCAAGGGTGGTCTCATGGTTGACACCACCCCGATGGCCGAGTTGGACGAACTTCGAGAAGCTGTCTACGTCGCCGGTAAGAAGGTGTTCAGTTGGGACTACCTCAAGGAACTAACGCCACTTGCGCTGGCCATCTGGTACATGGACGATGGGTCATTCGCCGTGCGCCGCAAGGATGGATCAGCCGGTCGTTCCGAAATCTGTGTCGAAGCCATGGACAAGGGAACGCGACGCCGGCTTGCTGCCACCCTCAAGGAGACCTTTGGTCTCAGCTGTAAACTGACGGATCGGGCCGGCAAGGGCGTCATCGTCTTCGATCGTGACGGCACCGAAGCCTTGCACGAGTTGATCGCCCCCTATGTACCGGATTGCATGTCCTACAAGCTGCTTCAGCACCATCGGGGCAAGGGATCGGTCGAGGTCGTTCCGGCGGAGGAGCGTTACGCCCTGGCCGCGGTTCCTGTGGTCGACATCCATGTCAAGCCGCCCACTAGGAGCATGCGTCGATTCGACATCGAGATCGAGGGGCACCACAACTACCTGGTAGACGGTGTGATGGTTCACAACTCGCCCGAAGTGACGCCCGGAGGTCGCGCACTCAAGTTCTATTCCTCGGTTCGTCTCGACATCCGTCGTATCGAGGCGATCAAGGACGGCACGGACAACGTCGGCAACCGGGTGCGGGTCAAGGTGGTCAAGAACAAGATGGCTCCGCCCTTCCGCCTCGCCGAGTTCGACATCATGTTCGGCCAGGGCATCTCGCGTGAAGGGAGTCTCCTCGACGTGGCCGTCGACAATGGGATTGTGAAGAAGAGTGGCGCCTGGTTCACCTTCGACGAAGACCAGCTAGGTCAAGGTCGCCAGAACGCCAAGCGTTTCCTCCGCGAGAACCCCGAAGTGGCCATGCAGTTGGAGGCCAAGGTCTTTGAGGCTGTGGGTCTTGGCGATGCCGAGCCCGAGCCAGAGGAAAGCGAAGAAGAGCCGGCCGCCACCGAGGAGTGACGGCTGTGCGCGATTTCGCGATCTTTCTCACTCCGTGAGACGCGTCGTCGGGTAGGATCGGGACCTGACACACGATTTACACTGACTTAAAACACCAGAACCCAACAGACATTCAAAGGAGAAGCCACAAACGAAACGGGTGATCTGATCCCTCATTTCTAAGTTGCTCATTCGTGTGCCGGGCCTCATGGCTCGGCCACATTTGTCTTAGAGGTCCTGGAAGAAGGGACCGCGATGGATAACACCATGGCGATTGGACTGGCAGTCCTGGGGGCCGCCATCGGTCTCGGATTCGGCTACCTGCTCGCGCGCCTGGCGATTGCCCGTAGACGCGAGATCGATGGGGTTTCAGCCGAGGACACGGTGACCGGGGCTCGACTCGACGCACAAAGGATCCTGGCGAGTGCAGAGGAAGAGGGTCGGGCCAAGGCGGAGACATACCGGGAGCGCGAAGAGGCCAATCTCGCCCACAGGATGCTCGAGCTTTCCAATCTGGAGTCGAGGCTGACCCAGCGGGAGGAGACCCTCGAACAGAGAGCCTCCAACCTGGCTCAACGGGAGAACTTTCTCATCGACCGCGAAGAGGAGATAACCGAGTCCCGCGGAGACCTCGAGCACTTGAAGGAAGAGGCCCGGTTCCAGCTCGAACAGATCTCGGGCATCGATGTGACGGCGGCCAAGTCGGAGATGCTGGCACAGGTCGAGGATGAGGCGAGAC
>JAYEGJ010000181.1:17844-47207 GCA_034658975.1 Actinomycetota bacterium | reverse complement strand
GCCAGAGCACTACCCTCCCCTGGTGAGCACCACCACGGCTCCGCGGCTTCGGCCCAGCCTCAAGAGGAGCGCGCCGGGGTTGTCGATCGAAAAGGACCTCTGGGGTGATGGCTCCTCTCTGGTTGTGGGGGTCGATGAGGTCGGTCGGGGCGCCTGGGCCGGACCGCTCACAGTCGGAACTGCGGTAATCCCCAAAGACAAACGCGTGTACAAGATCCGGGACTCCAAGATGCTCACCGAGGATGAGCGCGAAGCCCTGTTCGAACGAATCGCCAACTGGTGCACTGACTGGTCGATCGGCCATGCCTCGAACGAGGAGTGTGACGAGTTGGGCATGTCCGCGGCTCAGAAACTCGCTGCCAAGCGGGCTCTCGATGGCTTGGACGTCGAACCCCAGCATGTGCTGGTCGACGGCAACTGGGATTTCATCGGCGGGGCGAGGACCATCGTTCGCGGGGATCGCATCTCTCTGTCCATCGCAGCGGCATCGATCCTGGCGAAGGTGACTCGGGACCGGATGATGAGAGGCCATGCGGAAGACTTCCCCGGATACAACTTCGAAGCGAACAAGGGCTACCCATGCCCGATCCACAAGGCTGCGCTTCAGGCCATGGGACCGTCGACGATCCACCGCAGGTCATGGGTGTTCATGGACCACCTGATTTGGAACGGGCTGGAACGTCTGCATCGACCGGACCCACAGATGGCGTTGCCTTTCGACTGAACTGTGATCCGATGAAGCTGACTTCTCGAGACCTTTCGATGTTGAACGGTGAGCAGAGCAGGGCTGCTGCGATGGCAATGGAGTTGGTTGTGACCGTCGGTGAATCCCTGGGGGCCAACCGTCTCGTCGATATCAGTTCGGCCCACATCGACGGATGCCTCTATCACGGTGTCGCGGGAATGGACTTTGCCGAGTCCCTTGTCGCCGGGGGTGGGAAGGTTGTGGTGCCCACGACCCTCAATGTGACCTCTTTCGACCTGCTCCACCCGGAGTTGTATGAGGGCACGGAGGACGACCAGGTGTTCCCCAGACGGCTCATGGACGCCTATGTGGCCCTGGGATGTGAGCCAACCTGGACGTGTGCTCCCTATCAGCTCGCTCAGCGGCCTCAGATGGGGGAGCAGATCGCCTGGGGCGAGTCGAACGCCATAGTCTTCGCCAACTCCGTGCTGGGCGCCAGAACCGGCAGATACGGCGATTTCATGGACATCTGCTGTGCTCTCACCGGGCGAGCCCCATACACCGGTCTCCATACCGACGAAGGGCGGTTGGCCACGCTCGTAGTCGAGTTGGGACTCACCGACAAGATCCTCGCCAGCGATGTGTCTTACCCCCTGATCGGCCATTCCATTGGGAAGATGGCAGGGAACGAGGTCGTAGCGATCGTCGGCCTTCCGGCCGGGACCAGCGAGGATCGACTCAAGGCACTGGGGGCCGCAGCCGCTTCATCAGGTTCAGTAGCGATGTTTCATGCCGTTGGTGTAACCCCCGAGGCACCAAGTCTCGGCGCGGCCACCGGCGGGCGACCTCCCAGACAAGTCGTCCAATTGGGCAAGGACGAGCTGCGCCTGGCTTTTGACGAGCTCGATAGTCGTACCACTGGAATTCTCGGTGCCGTGAGTGTCGGAACACCGCACATGTCGGCGACCGAGATGCGAGAACTGCTGGATCTCCTTGCAGGAAGACGAAGTGCTGTCCCGTTCTATGTGAACACATCGAGGGGGGTTCTCGAAGCGATCTCAGATGTGGACTGGCCCGGAGCGCTGCAATCCTTTGGTGCCACCCTCGTCACGGATACCTGCACATACATCTCGCCTGTCATGGACCGCGTCGTTGGCGACGTCATGACCAACTCCGGCAAATGGGCCTTCTACGCCCCGGCGAATCTAGGAGTCGGCGTGTTATTTGGCTCTCTGGCCGACTGCGTCGACTCCGCGGTGGCAGGAAGCGCTCTCCCCGCAGAGGTGCTCCGCTGGTGAACATCGTCTCCGGAACTGCCACTGGAAGCGTCCTTGCGCTCGATGAACCGCTATCTCTCTGGGGCGGCGTCTCGCTCAACACCGGAGAGATCATCGAGCCCGGACACCCACAGTTTGGCGAGCACATTGGCGGCGTGATCCTGGGCTTGCCTCATGGAAGGGGTTCGAGCTCGGCCTCCTCTGTGCTGGCCGAACTGCTCCGCAACGGATCGGGCCCTTTGGGAATCATTCTGGAGGAGCCCGATTCGATTCTGATGGTCGGAGCGTTGGTGGCGCAGCTTCTGTACGGAGTCGAATGTCCAATAGTCCTCGGGAAGATTCCACCCACCGGCACCCGGGTGACCCTCATCGACGGGAATATCATCGTTTTGGAGTCGAGTTTTTGAGCCTCGATGCCGATAATGGGACATGCTCCCGAATCCCGAGATGGAGGCTCTGTTTCGCCGTATGCCCGTCGCTCTGTATCGAACGGCGCCCGACGGTGCGCTGCTCGCGTCCAACACCGCTCTGGCCAACCTCCTTGGCTACTCGACCGTAGAGGACCTGACCGCCGGCCTCGAGTCGGTGGATGGCGTCTACGTCGACCGGGAAGCCCGCAGCGCCTGGGTAGAGGAGATCACCAGCGAAGGTTTTGTCCACGAGTTCGACGTCGAGTTGATCCGCCCGGACGGATCCACTGTATGGGTCCAGGACACTGCAAGGGCCATCCGCGCTGACGATGGATCGGTCTTGTACTTCGAGGGAGCACTGATCGACGTCACGGAGAAGGTGCACGCCAAGAAGGCAAAGGACGAGTTCGTGGCCACCATCTCGCACGAATTGCGCAATCCGATTGCGGTAATGCTCGGATTGGGTGAAGAGTTGGCCAACAACTACGAGACCTTCTCCGATGAGGACCGACAGGAAATGGCCTATCTGATCGCGCGCCAGGCCGAGGATGCCTCCTGGCTGATAGAGGACCTCCTGGTGGCCTACCGGGACGATGTGGGTCGCATTGTGATCTCTCCGCAGCCTCTTGACGTGACCAAACAGGTTGAGCGGGTCCTCGAGGTGGTCGAGAGAGTGATACCGGTTGAGGTCACAGGTGATGAACCGACCGCCTACGCCGATCCGAGACGCACCCGCCAGATACTGAGAAACCTTGTGGTCAACGCCATCAGATACGGAGGGTCTGCTGTCGACGTGCAGATAGAGCAGATCGGAGACCGGGTTGAGGTCCGGGTCCGTGACGACGGAGAGCCGATCCCGACCCAGGAGGTCGAACGAATCTTCAAGCCCTTCGAAACGGGCTCCGATGCCACCCATCCGAAGTCAGTGGGACTCGGCCTCTCCGTGGCGAGGAAACTTGCGCGGCTCATGGATGGCGACCTCATCTACCGACACGTCGAGGGTCGCTCCAATTTCGTGCTCTCGCTACCTGCTGGGTGACGGACCTAACCTGATCCGATGCGCGTTTTAGTCACCGGCGGTGCCGGCTTCATTGGTTCACATACCGTCGTCTCGTTGATCGAAGAGGGGCACACCCCTGTGATCGTCGACAACCTGGTTAACGCCCGACGGTCTGTGATAGCCAGGATCAGCGAGATAACCGGCACCGAGCCCGAGTTTCACCTGGCCGACGTGAGGGACACCGTTGCCATGACGGAGATCGCTGCCGCCGGATTCGATGCCTGCATCCATTTCGCAGCACTCAAGGCTGTCGGCGAGTCCGTTGCCGAACCGATGCGCTACTACGACAACAACGTTGGTGGAACCATCAAGCTCCTGGAGGTGTTGCTCGAAACGGGTGTGAAGAGCTTCGTGTTTAGTTCGTCGGCAACCGTCTACGGGGATCCCGAAAGCCTGCCTCTGACTGAGGAGATGCCAATCGGTACCGCTACGAACCCGTACGGGTGGACCAAGATCATGATGGAGCAGGTGCTACGCGATGTGCAGCAAGCCAATCCCGACTGGAGCGTTTCCCTGCTTCGCTATTTCAACCCGGTGGGTGCCCATGCCAGCGGACTGATCGGCGAGGATCCTCAGGGCACACCAAACAATCTGATGCCCTTTGTTGCACAGGTTGCCGACGGCAGATTGCCGAAGCTGAAGATCTTCGGCGGGGACTATCCAACTCCCGACGGCACCGGCATTCGTGACTACATCCACGTGGTCGATCTCGCCGCGGGTCATGTCTCGGCCCTCGATGTCCACCATGACAACCCCGGGGTCCACACCTACAACCTCGGAACCGGGAGAGGGCACAGCGTGCTCGAATTGGTGAAGGCCTACGAGGAAGCCTCAGGCAAACCCGTTCCTTACGACGTGGTGAACCGCCGAGCCGGGGACGTGGCCGCCAATTGGGCCGACGTCTCCAAGGCAAAGGATGTCCTCGGATGGGTCGCATCCAGGGACCTGGCGACGATGTGCTCCGATTCGTGGGCCTGGCAGCAGCGATAACTAATCTCCGGCCCGTGACCGATCTCCTGAGCAAGGCAAATGCCTGGATAAACGACGACCCTGACGAAGCGACCCGATTCGAGCTTCAACAACTCGTGTCAGCGGAGGACCTGGACGAGTTGAGACGACGATGCGAGGGCACTCTCACGTTCGGGACGGCAGGAATCCGCGGCGAAGTGGGCGCAGGCCCGGCGCGGATGAACCGGGCGGTGGTGATCAGAACGACCCGGGGGCTTGGTGATTACCTGATCGCACGCGCCGGAGGGATACCAGACGGTCCTGTTGTCATAGGGTTTGACGCACGCCCCACGAGCAGACAGTTCGCCGCAGACACGGCCGGTGTATTACTGGCTGCCGGCTTTTCGATTCGCTTCTTCCCTGAGGTGGCTCCCACCCCCCTCGTGGCCTTCGCCGCCAAGCACCTCGATGCCAGCGCGGCGGTGGTGGTTACGGCGTCGCATAATCCGCCGGCCGACAATGGATACAAGGTCTACGACTCCAATGCGGCTCAAATCATCTCGCCCGTAGACGTCGACATCGCCGCAGCGATCGAAGCCAGCCCGGGTGCCGTCGCAATACCACGGGAGGAATCAGCATTCGACTGCACCCATCAAAACATCGAGCCACTTGGCGAGGAGATGTTCGATGCCTATTGGGCAGAGGTCGACGCTGCCAGGCCGGAGCCAACTCCTTCGAGGCTGAAGATCGTCTACACGCCGATCCACGGTGTCGGGGGCAAATACGTCGAAGAGGTGTTCCGGCGTGGCGGTCACAGCGGCCTGATCTCGGTTCCGGGGCAAGCCCAGCCGGACGGTGCTTTCCCAACAGTGTCATTCCCCAATCCAGAGGAAGCAGGAGCTCTGGATCTCGCCATGTCGCTGGCTGAGGAGGAGTCAGCGGACTTGATCGTGGCCAACGATCCCGATGCGGATCGTCTGGCGGTAGTCGTCAAGGTCGAGGACGGCTGGCGGGCTCTTTCCGGAAACGAGATCGGTGTCCTCCTTGGCGATTACGTCCTGAGACATCACGGTGGGCCGGAGCGGCCCATGGTCTTCAATTCGATCGTGTCGAGCCCGATGCTGGGGCGGATCGCCGACCACTACTCGGCCCACCACGAGGTGACCCTCACCGGGTTCAAGTGGATCGTCAACGCCGGCCTGGCGCTCGAAGCCAGGGGAGTGGGAAAGTTCGTCTTCGGCTACGAGGAAGCCCTTGGCTATACGATTGGCCAGGTCGTCCGCGACAAGGACGGGATCTCGGCCGCCCTCGTGTTCGCAGATCTCACCGCGGGGCTGACTGCGAAAGGCTCGTCAGTTGTTGAGCGTCTCGAGAAACTGTGGGCGAGTCACGGCCTTTGGGTAAGTGCCCAGCATTCCGTCGTACGGAAGGGGCAGGACGGCGCCGAGTCCATCCGGAGAGCCGTCGACCACCTCGGTGCTAATCCTCCTTCCACAGTGGGGAACAAGGCCGTTTCGGGGGTCATCGACTATCGAGTCGGGGAAGATGAGCGACCCCACTGGCTGGGGGCCCAGCCGCTCATCCAACTCGAGCTTGGCGAAGGCGGCCGTGTCCTTGTTCGGCCCAGTGGTACCGAGCCGAAACTGAAGGTCTACGTCGATCTCTCCGGGGATGTGGGCAACGATGCCATCGCTGCCCAAGTGGAACTGCTGAGAGAGGCCACCCAACTCGCCGCTGAGGTCGCCCGCTCTCTGCGATTCCACTAGCTCGGTCTGGGCACCTCGATGCTGAAATGCTCCTCTGGTATGACACTGAGTTCGAGAATGATCTTCCGATCGATGGTCTCGGCCAGCTCATTCGCCAGCTCCTCGGGGTCAGGGGCCTCACCCGGCCCGGCGATGACGACCTCGACGCTCTCTCCGAAGATTCTCACCTGAACGACCTGATAGTCGGTACCCGGACCAAGCCAGCCCTCGACTGTCTCATCCGCACGTGACTGAAAGGTCGCTGCGTCGACGATGTCGTCCCCGATGATGCCGAGAGGGAGAACTATCAGAGCCAGCGCCACGCCGACGAGGACGAGCGAGCGACGACCGCTCTCCCCGGCACGCTCCACATGCGACCACGGGCTGTAGCCGGATACGACATAGGTGATTCCGCTCGCTACGACGATGCCGACCAGGTTGGTGAGGAACAGGAGAAAGGCGCCGCCGGCAAAGGCGAAGGCGCCCGATTCGAGGGTGACCCCGACCACGGCAAGTGGTGGGGCAAGGGCGACGGCGATGGCAACGCCCGGCAGGGAGTTGCCTACAGCGGGATGTGTCATTGCGTAACCACCGGGATGCTCGCTTGGGCCATCCCATGAGAATCGAGGCGCTGAGAGCCATGATCGGGCTCATCAGCGGGGCTATGAGCATTGCTCCGATCACTACTGCCGTGGAATCCGACTTCACTCCGAAAGTGGCGATGGCGGTGGCGAAGCTCATCAGGGCGGCAAACCGGAGGGTTCCTTCGGATGAGTCCCACCCTTCGAAGATCGTTTCGGTCACCTGGCGACGTAGGCCGGCTCCCATCGAGTTCGATTTGATGACGCTCACCAGGTCGTCGGGTACCTGGTCCGAAGCACTTCCGAGCGCATTGACGAGGACCACGACCGCGCTCAGGATCCAGACGAGTCCGATGAGTAGGACCGCCATCCGAATGACTGTCTCGGGGATAACGAGTATCGCGATGCCCAGACCGAGGGTGAGGACCCCCCATGTTGCCGGCCAAAATGGGTCGCCTTCAGGGTCGCGATAGGCCGTAACCGCATCGGGTGTCGTGCCCAGACCGCGCAGGACTACCAGGCCGCCGAAAGCCAGCGAAACGAGCTACCGAGCGTCGTCGCCTCCGAAGAGCAGTGCGACACCTGTCAGGATGAACACAACGGCGATAGCTGCCTGAGACCATCGGCGGTCCTTCACCCCTGTGATTAGTTCCAGGGCACCGTATGCCCCAGCGCCGGCAGCTACAAGAAACCTGACGAGAGCTCCGCGGAAGTCCGGTATGGCCAGGATGGCGATCACAGCGATGACCGCCAGGGCACCGCGTTGGACGGCCGGTGAGCGAAAAGCGCTAGCAATATTCACGAAGCGAGCTTAGGTGTAGATGATGTGGGACAGTGGTTCGGCATGATGCCTAACGCGAAACGGACCAGGGCGCTGACCATCGCCGTCCTCATCGCCTTTGCCATGGCCTCCCTGGCGCTCCCGGTGGCAGCACAGGACGCAGATCCACTGGGTCTATTGACGCCTGATGGGGTGCCGGTCGCCATCACTCGCTCCACCCATTCCGGTTACTGGGTGACCACACCATGCGGTTATCAAGCTCACCTCGGCGAGGGCACCCCGATCTATGAGACCACCGTCGTCATCGACCCGGGCCACGGAGGCATGGTTGACACCGGAGCCGTGGCTCCGACCGGCATGCCGGAGAAGGTGCTGAATCTGAATGTCGCCTACCAGGTCATAGATGCCCTGACCCGCAGGGGAATCGATGCCATCCTGACCCGCACCGACGACTACGCCTCGCCATTGAGCGTCCGCGCCAACCTGGCCGACACCCTGGGGGCAGAGATCATGGTGTCGATACACCACAACTCACCCTCCCCGGGACCTTCCCGCGAACCCGGAATCGAAGTCTTTGTCCAGCAGGAGTCTGATCTTTCGGGGCGTCTCGGCGGACTGCTCTTCGAACATGCCATGGCCGGGCTCGGCTCCTTCAATGTCAACTGGGTTGGGGCCGCGGACGCCGGAGTCATGACGGTCCTCAGCACGCGTGGAGACGATGCCTACGGGATCATCCGTCACCCGGACACGCCGACGGCACTCATCGAACTTGGATACCTCTCCAATCGCTCCGAAGCAGCCCTGCATCAAACGCCGGAGTATCTCAGCGTGGCCGGAGAGGCGATTGCCGACGCGATCGAGGACTACCTCAACACCGACGAGTCCGGTTCGGGTTTCGTCAGGGGCCGTGTGTTCAACCCCCAGCCGGGTGTGGGACGTGACGTATGCGTTGACCCCCCGTTACCTACGGAGTCGCCCTCCATATGGTCGGTGTTGCCATGGTCGGTGTTGCCGCCGGGGTTGCCAAAGCCGGAGTAGATCTCTTCGCCGTTTCTTGGGTTACGGATTCCTAGCGTTTTAGTTGGAAGTCCCGCGCTGCCACGAGGCGTGGAGACGACCGTAGACCCCACCGTCACCGACCAGATCGGCGTGGGAGCCGTCCTGGACGACCTCGCCCTGGTCGAAGACCAGCACCCGGTCGGCCGCCTCCGCAGTGGAAAGCCGGTGGGCGATGGTCACAACGGTCCTTCCCGAGGTCAGTTCACCCAGCGCTCTGCTGATCCTCACCTCGGTCGCCGGATCGACGGCCGATGTCGCCTCGTCGAGAATGAGGAGGTCCGGATCTGCAATCGCCGCCCGCACCAGAGTCACCAACTGCCGTTCTCCGACCGAGAGGGCGCCGCCACGTTCACCCACGGGGGTCTCGATGCCGGCGCTCATCTCACCGAGCCAGTCGCCCAGGCCCAAGGTTTCGAACGTTTCGCGCAACTCCCGGTCACCGGCCTCCGGCTTGCCCATGCGAACGTTGTCGGCGATCGACCCCCGGAAGAGGACTCCCTCCTGGGGCACCATCACAACCCGGTCCCGCAGCGAGGCGAAGCGGATATCCCGGACATCGATCTCTCCGATCGAGACCGTTCCCTCGGAGGGGTCCATCAGGCGAGTGAGCAGCTTGGCGAAGGTGGTCTTTCCCGACCCGGTCTCGCCGACCACGGCGACGCGCTGCCGTGCAGGGATCTCGAGCGTCGTGTCACGCAGGGCAGGGGAGGAGGACGCCTCCGTGACGGTCTCGCCGGGCTGCGGGTACCGGAAGGTCACGCCGGCGAAGCAGACCCCGACCGGCTGATGAGGTAATTCGACGCCCTCAGCGCCGGGGTCGGCCACGTCGGGGGCGATGTCGAGGATGTCCAGCACGCGTTGCCATCCGGCGACGGCGGTCTGAGCCTCGTTGATCGCCTCGCCCAGCATCTGGACCGGCTGGACGAAGAGCTGGACGAGGAAGAGGAAGGCGACAACCGTGCCGACGCTGACCGTGCCGCTGGCGGCCATACCCGTCCCGAACACGAGGACCGCTGCCACGACGACCGACGACGACAGCTCACCGGCTCCGGAAAACGAGGCCGAGATGATGCCCGCCTTGACGGCGGCAGAGCGGTGGCTCTCGATCGCCTCCTCGAGCCGCTCCCGGGTGCGGGTCTCGATCCCGTAGGCGCGGATCACCGGCGCCCCCACGACTGTCTCGGCCAGGAGAGCCAGCATGTGGCCCACCCGTTCCCTGACCTTCATGTAGGCGGTTTGGAGATGGCCCTGGAACGCCTTGATCATCAGCACGATGAACGGGGCCAGGACCAGCACCACGAAGCCGAGACGGGGAGAGAGGACGAACATCACGATGAGGGCAAGCAGAGCCTGGCCGCCGTTGACGATGAGCATCAAGCCGCCCCATTGCATGAAGCGGCTGATCGAGTCGACGTCGGAGGTGACCCGTGCCACGAGGACGCCGCGCTGTTCGCTGGCCTGATGGAGCATGGAGAGGTCGTGGATGTGGCGGAACGCCCTGATCCGCAGACCCGACAGGGCGGTCTCGGAAACCCTGGCCAACCTGCGATGCATCCAGCCGGTGGCACCGGCTGTGATGAGAACGGCCGCCAAGGCGACCAGGGCCATTTGAACGACGAATCCCATGTCGACTCCTTCGCCCCGAAGGCCCCCGTCGATGATCTGCTGCACAGCGATGGGCACGATCACCCGACCGGCCGTGGCCACCAGTGCGATGGCAATCGTGGCGGCCAGTCCGCGGCGCAGCTCCGGTGAGAGGGCCAGACCCCGACGAACAGTTGCCAGGGCGCCCTCGCTCTTCTCGGTTGCAGCCCGACCGGCAGTGGTAGCGGTCATGCCGGCTCCTCCTCGCGCTCATAGGCATCGATCAGGTCCGTGTAGGCGGGAAGCGAGGCGTAGAGCCGCTGGTGGGTGCCTCTGTCGATCACACGCCCGTCCTCGACGTAGATGACTTCGTCGGCGAGGACGATGGACGATCTTCGATAGGCAACGATCACGACGCTGGTGTTCAACTCCTCGAGACCGGCGAGGATCTCACCTTCCACCGCCGGGTCGACCGCGGAGGTGGCGTCGTCGAGAACCAGGAGTCGAGGGCTGCGGATGATTGCCCGGGCCAGGGCGATCCTCTGCCGCTGGCCGCCCGACAGGGTGGCTCCACGCTCGCCGACGACAGTGCCGTATCCACGATCCAGCTCTGAGATGAACCCGTCGGCCCTGGCAATCTTGGCGGCGTTCAGAACCTCCGACTCGTCGAAGGGCTCTCCCAGGGTGATGTTCTCGTGGACGGTGTCGTTGAAGAGAAAAGTCTCCTGGAACACGATTGTCACCGATTGGGCCAGGGCGTCCCGCTCGAGGTCGACCAACCCCTGCCCGTCGAGACAGATCGTGCCGGTATCGGGATCGAACAGCCGGACGAGGAGATGGGCGATGGTGGACTTGCCCGAGCCTGTCGGTCCCACGAGGGCGACAGTCGTGCCGGGGGAGACATCCAGAGTCACCGAGTCGATTCCACGACGATCCTCATCGGGAGTCTCATGCTCCACGGTCGTCATCGTGCTGGACAGGTCTTCGTACTCGGTGTCCGGATGCAGATAGGCGACCGTTTCGGCCGATGCGGCGGCCCCGCCGGTACCTGTCTTCTCCCGCGCCCCGTAGGACACCGTCTCCTCCTCCTTGAGCACGTTCTCAACCCGATCCAGACCCACGACGGCTCGGGGCAGCTCACCGAGGAGCCACCCGAACACCCTCATCGGCAGGGCGACCAGTCGAAACAGGTACGCAAAGGTGACGAGGGCGCCCGGAGTGAGGACACCCTGGTCGACCCGCCAGGCGCCCACGGCGAGAACGGCGAGGATCCCGATGGATGGCAGGGCCTCGATGACCGGATCAAAGGTGGCTCGCAGCCGGCCCACCTCGACCATTCGGTCCCGCAGCTCGTCCGAGCGTTCCCCGAACCGGCCCACCTCGGCGTCCTCCCTGCCCAGGGTCTTCACCACCAGTGCCGCGTCGAATGACTCGTGGGCGATGTCGGCGACTTCGGCTCGAAGCCGCTGCGCTCTGGCTGCGACAGCCCGCATCCGCTTCTGGTAGGCGTAGTTGACACCCATGAGCAGAGGCCCGACGGCAAAACCGATCAGGGCGAGGAACGGGTCGGTGATAATCAGCAGGACCGCCGTGGTAATGAGCATGACAACGACTCCGAAGGCCATGGGCAGGGGAGCGGCTATGAACGATGCTGCCTCCACGTCCTCGTTGGCGTTGGCCAGGAGCTGGCCGGTCGAGTGGCGGCGGTGCCACTCGATAGGGAGATCGAGGTACTTGTCGGTGACCGCGATGCGGTCGCGGTATTCGAGCCTCTTCTGGGCGTAGTAGGCGCCCATCCGTCTGCCGCTGATGCCGATGGCACGGAGAAGAGATACGCCAACGACAGCGAGCGCTGCGGCGGCCAGGGTGGCGGTGGCCACGTCGCCTTCCTCAGCGGCGGGGATGAGTACCGAGTCGGTGACCCAGCCGACGACGAAGGAGGCAACGATGGTCATCGCCGCATACAGCAGCGCCCCGAGACCTCCAAAGGTGAACTCGCGCGGCGCTCCTCTCAGCTGGCGGCCGATGAGATGGCGGCCCTTGCCAAGAAGAGCGACGTCAGGAGTGGTTGTGTTGGCCCGATCGTTTCCCGACATCAGAGAAAGGCTAAGCCCACGAGATCCCTACTCATTCAGGCGGTGTCGGCAACCTGATCAGCCAGGTCGAGTTCATCGATGGCCATATCCCGCAGCTTGTTCTTCTGGATCTTCCCGGTGACGGTCATCGGGTACTCGTCGGTCATCACTACATAGCGTGGGATTTTGTAGTGAGCGATCTTCCCTTTGCAGAACTCGCGGATGTCCTCGACGGTGAGCACGACGCCCTCCTCACCCTGGATCCACGCCATGATCTCCTCGCCGTACTTGGCGTCGGGCACGCCGACCACTTGCACGTCGCGGATCTGGGGGTGGGTGTAGAGGAATTCCTCGATCTCACGCGGGTAGACGTTCTCGCCACCCCGGATCACCATGTCCTTGATTCGCCCGACGATGTTCACGTACCCCTCATCGTCCATGGTGGCCAGATCTCCGGTGTGCATCCAGCCCTCGGAATCGATCGACTCCGAGGTTCGCTCAGGGTCGTTCCAGTACCCGGTCATGACCGAGTAGCCCCTGGTACAGAACTCGCCGGCAGTTCCCCGCGGGAGGATGTCGCCGGTCTCGGGGTCGACGATCTTGATGTCCACGTGGGGGTGGACCTGCCCGACCGTACCCACCCGTTTGTCTATGGGATCGTCGGTCAAGGTCTGGGTGCTCACGGGAGATGTCTCCGTCATGCCGTAGGCGATCGTCACCTCGTCCATGTTCATCACTTCAATCGTCTGCTTCATGACCTCGGTTGGGCACGGTGAGCCGGCCATGATCCCGGTGCGCAGCGTCGAGAGGTCGTAAGAGGCGAAGTCTTCCTCGGCGAGTTCAGCGATGAACATCGTCGGCACGCCGTAGAGGCTGGTGCATCCTTCCTCGGAGACCGCCGCCAGCGTGGCGGCGGGTTCGAAGGCTTCGCTAGGGAACACCATCGCCGCACCATGCGTCGTCACCGCGATGTTCCCGAGGACCATCCCAAAGCAGTGATAGAGCGGCACGGGGATGCAGACCCGATCATCCGCGGTGTACCGACAAGTCTCACCCACGAAGAAGCCGTTGTTGAGAATGTTGGCGTGACTGAGCGTGGCTCCCTTGGGGTAACCGGTCGTTCCCGAGGTGTACTGGATGTTGATTGGGTCATCGGGATCGAGGGTTGCTTCGATTTCGGCAATGGCAGCCTCATCAACGCCCTCCCCGCCGGCGAGCAGATCCGACCAGTCATCGGTGCCCAGGAAGATGACATACTCGAGATCAGGAAGGGCCGGGCGGACCTCGGAGACCATGGCGACGTAGTCCGAGGTTTTGAAGACAGTTGCCGCCACCAGTCCGCGGCAACCCGATTGGCTGAGGGCGTACTGCAATTCGTGGGTGCGATAAGCCGGATTGATGTTCACCAGGATCACACCGACCTGAGCCGTGGCGTACTGGAGCAGCACCCACTCGGCGTTATTCGGCGACCAGATGCCGAGCCGATCGCCCTTTTCGAATCCCATCGCAACCAGTCCGCGGGCGACGCGGGCGATCTCATCGGCGAACTCGTTGTAGGTCCAACGAATGTTCTGGTGTCTGGAGATGAGTGCGTCTCGATCGCCGAAGCGTTCGACGGTGTGGGCGAGGTTTGCTCCGATGGTCTCCCGGAGTAGGGGAGTAGAGGTGTCCCCCCTGGATTCACTCAACACTGTCACGTGGACTCTCCCTGTCGGTAGCGCAGCTCTGAGCCTACGGTCTGTGACGTGAAAGGTGTTCTCCCAATTGCCCTGCTCCTTGTTATCGCGGGTTGTGCGGCTGACACGGACCCGCCCGCGGCCACCGCCGCTGTGGAAGACACCACTCCGACACAACCCACCAACACCACCACGGAGGCCACCACGACAACCTCAAGCGATGGAACGGAACTCTTTCCCGATGTGATCGACGTCGTGATCACGCCAAGTGGAGATGGCACGTATCGGATCGATACAACGCTGAGCTCGCCCTACGACAGCCCCGCGAGATACGCAGACGCATGGAGAGTCAAGAGCGCGGACGGAACCGCTTACGGAGTCCGAGAACTGGCACATGACCACGCCGGCGAACAGCCCTTCACTCGTTCACTTTCGGGCGTGGAGATCCCTGCGGACGTCACAGCGGTGATCGTCGAGGGCAGGGACCAGGTGAGTGGCTGGGGAGGCCAGACGGTCGAGATCGACCTCCCCGATCGATGAAATAGGAGCCCGCTCCTACCGGTGTTGGCGCTCGAACGCCGCGAGGACCGCCAGCAGTGATGCAGTGGTGATGTTGGTGTCGACGCCGATGCCCCATTTGATGTCACCGTCATTGCCGAGGCTTTCCACATAGGCCACAGCTTGGGCGTCGGCTCCCTTGCCGATGGCGTGTTCGGAATAGTCGGCAACGTCGAATTCCTCATCCCATTGCTCGCAAAGGGCATGGACCAGAGCAGCCACCGGGCCCTCTCCTTTGCCGATCACCGTTATCGGCTCCCCGTCCGACTCGAGTTGAGCGGCGACACTGGTCCGTCCTTCACCGTCGGCTCTCGACGTGTGCAGCTCATGGCTCCGCAGTCGCAGACGCGGGTTCTCAGGGAAGTACAGCTCCCGGAATGACTCCCACATCGATGCCGGTGTGATTTCGGTGCCCGTATCCTCTGTGATGTGCTGGATGGTCTTTGAGAACTCGATTTGGAGCCGCCTCGGCAGATCGAATCCGTGCTCTTCCTTCATCACGTAGGCCACCCCGCCCTTGCCTGACTGGGAGTTGACTCGAATGACTGCCTCGTACGACCGGCCAACGTGCTTGGGGTCGATCGGCAGGTACGGGACGCCCCACTGGTCGTAGTCGGAGTCGATGGCGTCGAAACCCTTCTTGATCGCGTCCTGATGGGATCCGGAGAAGGCGGTGTAGACGAGATCGCCGACAAATGGATGCCTCGGATGCACCGGAAGACGATTGCAGTACTCGGCGGTGCGGCGCAGCGAGTCGATGTCCGAGATGTCAAGCTCCGGATCCACACCATTGGCGAAGAGGTTCATGGCGAGATTGATCACGTCCACGTTGCCTGTTCTCTCGCCGTTACCGAAGAGAGTCCCCTCGACCCTGTCGGCTCCGGCCATGACACCGAACTCGGCCGCCGCCACGGCGCAGCCGCGGTCGTTATGAGGATGCAGGCTAAGGACTATGGAGTCGCGATCTCTGATCGTCCGCCCGAACCATTCGATTACATCGCCGTAGACATTGGGTGAGTAGCACTCGACCGTCGCCGGGAGATTGAGGATCAGTGGATCCTCGGGCGTCGGGTCGACGACATCCATCACCGCCTCACATACTTCGACCGCATATTCCGGCTCGGTGAGGGTGAAGCTCTCCGGCGAGTACTCGTACCGGATCACGGTGTCACCCATCGTTTCCTCGAGTTTCTTGCAGAGCCTCGCAGCGTTGACGGCGATGGCCTTGATGCCATCCTTGTCTAGGCCGAATACGACTTCCCGCTGGAGTGGATTTATCGAGTTGTAGAAATGGACGATGCCCCGCGGGGCGCCTTCGAGGCAGTCGTAGGTGCGTTCGATGAGTTCATCCCGGCTCTGGACCAGCACCTGAATGATGACATCCTCGGGGATGAGATCCTCCTCGATCAACTTCCGAACGAAATCGAAATCCGGTTGGCTCGCCGATGGGAATCCAACCTCGATCTCCTTGAAGCCCATCTCGACCAGTTGTTGGAACATTCGAAGTTTCCGTGCTGGATCCATGGGATCGATCAGCGCCTGGTTGCCATCGCGGAGGTCGACAGAACACCAGATCGGCGCCTGGGAGATGACGTTGTTTGGCCAGGTGCGATCTTCGAGCACCAACGGGATGAAGGGCCGGTATTTCTCGAATGGCATTGTTGGTGGTGTCACCGGTTCGGGTGGCATATGAACTCCAGGTGTCTCAAATGACGTTGTTTTGGCAAAAGAAAAACCCCCTGTCGGGGGCGGGCGAACACGACTAAGAGCGCTCGCCCTACATAAGGAGAAGGAGGTCGGAGCGGTTTGTCGTTGTCATTGTTGGAGCACTGTAGGCGGCTTTCGGCAAACTCACAACGGTTCTTTCAATACATTGACGGTTATCAATATGAGTGATACCGTTGTCTGATGACCGGAGCAGGTGTCGACACACTCATCGCACAGGCCCTCTCCGATCTCGAGGAGCCCTCCGGGGCGGTCGTCCCCGCTATTCAACCTGCGACGACATTCGAGCGTGGCCCGGACGGCGAACTGCTCGGCGACTACATCTACCGGCGCAACGACTCGCCGACGGTCCGTGCGGCCGAAACTGTCCTGGCAAAGATCGACGGGGGAGAGGATGCTCTGCTCTTCAACTCGGGAATGGCCGCAGTAACCGCCTTTTTCGCTGCGCAGCCACGCGGAACACGCGTTGTGGCGCCGCGCGTGATGTACCACGGGGCCCAGGATTGGCTGCGCCGTCTCGACTCACGGGGCGACATCACCCTCACCATCTTCGATCGTCTCGACACTGAGGGTCTCGTGGAGGCTGTCGGCGGGGGAGCGGACATCGCGTGGATCGAGTCACCCCTCAACCCGACCTGGGAGGTAATCGACATCGAAGCAGCCGCAAATGCGGCACATGCTGCCGGAGCCCGGTTGGTCGTCGACTCGACAGTGGCACCACCGGTAACGACGAGACCGCTCGATCTCGGTGCAGATGTCGTGTTCCACTCTGGGAGCAAATACCTGAACGGTCACTCCGACGTCACCGCCGGCGTCCTCGTCACCGACCTCGATGACTCGGGGTGGCAGGAGGTGAGGTCGATGAGAGTCTCGCTTGGTTCAGCACCAAGCCCATTCGACGCCTGGCTGCTACTTCGCGGCCTGCGCACCCTCGGCGTGCGTTACCGAAGAGCCAGTGAGAGCGCACTTCGACTCGCCGGCCACATCGAGTCCGATGACCATATTGAACGGGTTCTCTATCCAGGCCTGCCTTCCCACCCCCAGCACGACATCGCGGTTCGACAGATGACCGGTGGCTTTGGGGGCATGATCTCGCTTCTGGTCGACGGGTCGGGCGATGTGTGTGCCGAGATCACGGCCGCCACAGATGTCTTCACCACCGCAACCTCTCTTGGCGGGACCGAAAGCCTCATCGAGCACCGGGCGAGAGTGGAAGGCCCGAACAGCATCATCCCCCAGAACCTGTTGCGGCTCTCCGTCGGCCTCGAGGATGCCGACGATCTGATCACCGATCTCGACAAGGCGATAGCGAAAGCTCTGGAGGGAGTCCTTCGATGAGGTTTGGAATCTTCCTCCAACCGGTCCATCACCCGTCAGAACCTCCAACACTCGCATTGGAAAGCGACCTCGAGCTTCTCGTACACCTGGACCGTCTCGGCTACGACGAGGCCTGGATAGGTGAGCACCACAGCACCGGTTGGGAGAACATCGGGTCTCCCGAAGTGTTCATCGCAGCCGCAGCGCAAAGAACCAAACGGATCAAACTGGGCACCGGCGTGGTTCAACTCGGGCTCCACAACCCCCTCGTCCTCCTCGACAGGATGATTCTTCTCGATCATCTCACCCGGGGGAGAGCGATGTTCGGCGTGGGAGTCGGGGGAGGCTTGCCCAGCGACCTGGCCCTCTTTGGCCTCTCGGCCGAAGACGCGGGCCGGCGACTTGACCAGAGCCTCGACACCATGCTCAAACTCCTCGACGCCGATGGGCCGGTATCGGTGAAGACCGACTGGTTCGAACTGAAGGACGCTGTCTTGCAGCTCGGTCCGTTCAGTGAGCCTCACATGCAGTTCGCGGTGGCGTCGATGAATCCCAAGAACGTCGAGCTGATGGGCAGGCTTGGAGGACAGGTGCTGCTCGGGCCCGTCCCCGATTGGGTACCCGAGATCTTCGAGCACCTCCAACGCGGGGCCGAGGCCGTGGGCAGGGAGGCATCAAGGGACCAGATCGTCCTGTCCTATCGAATGCACATCGACGAGGACCGGGAGTCGGCAATAGAGGCTTTCAAAGCGGGTTCAATCACCGAGCATTACGACTTCGACATCGCGGTCAACGGAAGACGCCGGCCGGGTGGCACTCGGGAGAAATGGTATGAGGGGTTCGTCGATGAAATGTTCATTGGCAGCGTCGAAGACGCCATTGAAATGATCGAGTGGATCCAAGAGGCATCCGGCGGCGTCGGAGGCATCCTGTTCCAGCCGCGCGACTGGGCCGGACAGGAGGCCAAGTTGCGATCATTCGAGCTATTCGCCAAGCAGGTGGCACCGCGGTTCCAGGGTCATGCTGATCAGCAGTCGATCGCAGGGTCAGCAGCCGGGCCGATCAACGGCGCCTAACGCAAGGGGGCGGGGATGTCGAGTATCCCGTCGGGCAAGTCAACGACTTCGCTGAAGATATCCTCCCATCCGTTGCCAGACGACCAACTCGCCACCTATGATTCTGATGGTATTGGCGGAACCACGCGTTCGGATCCGCCAATGGGAGATACGGCGGGCCACTGAACGCCCCGACGATCCAACGACCGGGGAAACCGGGGAGAAGGAGGATTATCGGGAGGGTCCGCCGAACTCTCCTCTCCATGCCCATCATCATGTCGACTCTTCCCTAATCATACGACAAGTAGTAGGATTAGAAGTATGACGAAGAGGAAGATCTCGGCCACGATCGACCCTGACCGACTAGCGGAGGCAGTGGAACTCACCGGGTCGGCCAACGTCTCGTTGGTCCTCGGTCAAGCACTCGTTGCATTGATCGACAGAGAGAAGGAGAGACAGTGGTTGTCAGCCCTTGCTCCCGCCGATCTCCCCGGAGAGGTAATCCCGGACCTCTCAGACCTACCGTGGGAGGAATGAGATGCACAGGGGAGAGGTTTGGTGGGCCAGCATCCCGGGCGACAAGAGACGCCCGGTCCTCATCCTCACTCGTGAGCGATTCATCCCGTTCCTCACCTCGGTAATGGTCGCTCCGCTTACAACGACTGTCCGCCACATCCCGACAGAAGTAGCGCTAGCGCCGTCCGATGGCGTGCCCCGTTCCTGCGCTGTAAACCTGGATAACACGTTCACGCTGGCGACGGTCAGATTCATGGAGCGAATCGCGACGTTATCCGAGGCTCGACTCGAGCAAGTCTGTAGGGCCTACCGTTTCGCAGCCGGCTGCTGAGCCCGATCACGAACAATGTGCGTAGGCTGCGCCGATGAAATCACTTACCCGATACGGCGTCGCCTTTGCCCTCCTGGTCTCCGCATGTGGCGGCGGTGCAGATTCCTCGACGACCACCGCGCCGGTCGCGGCCACGACAACGGATCCCGGGGGAGCGGCGACCACTTCCGAGGCGCCTCAACCCACGACCACGACAACGATGGCCCCGGAGACGACGACGACGGCATCAGGGTCAACGGCCGACCCGAACGAGGTCGTATCGGCGAAGACTGCTGCCGTGGAGGCTGCGACGCCTGAGGGATGGACCGCGGCCACCGGACCCCAAGAGGAGTTCGACCAAGACACTGATCTCATATACGAGTCCTGCCTCACGCGGGACGAGTTCGACATCGACAACCTCGATTCGGTTTCCGTTGCCACTCTTCTCACAACAGTCGATGGCCCCGCGGCCAATCCACCGTTCCCCGGAGCGACCGCTTCGATCGAGGCCCGGGTCATCGAAAGTGAAGCGGTGGCCGAACAGGTGTTCGCTGTCTTTGAGCGCCTCTACGGCTCTGAGGAGGGCGTACAGTGCCTGACCGATGTCGTATTCGCGGCGATGGGCGAGGACCTGCCGGCGGATGACATCGAGTTCAAGATCGAGCAGGTCACCATCGAAGGATCCCAGGCCGGTGCACGGTTCGAGGTGTTGTTCGACATCGAAGGCTTCGAGAGTGGTATCTACTTCGAATTCCAGGGGGCTCGGATAGGCGACTGCACAGTGGTTGGCACCTTTGTCTCGTTCGGTGAGCCGTTCGATCGCGATGTCGCCGGTGCTCTCTTCAGCGCGGCGGTCAACGCTTGATCATCAGGACCGGGAGTCGACACCAGCAAGCAGTTTGCCTCCTATGAGAAGAAGACCGACCGGGTGATTCCGGTCATCATCCTCGAGCCGGTTCAGTAGGCCCCTCAGCTTCTACACTCGCCGTCAATGTCCCTCGACACTGATCGACATGAGGTGAACTCGAACCGACCGGCGCGCTCCGATCCGATCACCCGCTGGTTGCTCATGGTCGCCGTTCTGATCATCCTCATGGTGATCGTCGGTGGGTATGTGCGCCTTTCACGAGCCGGCCTTTCCATCGTCGAGTGGGATGTGTTCAGCGGCATCCTCCCGCCCATAGGGGAGGCCGCGTGGGAGGAGACGTTCACCGCCTATCAGCAGACGCCTGAGTACCAACTCGTCAACAGCGGGATGACCCTTGCGGAGTATCAGCGCATCTTCTACATCGAGTGGGGCCACCGTCTCATCGCACGAGTCGTCGGACTCCTGGTCGTACTGCCGCTGGTCTGGTTCCTCTGGAAAGGCCTACTGAGCGCAAGAGAATCAGTGCGCTACTGGATGATCGCGGCGCTGTTTGGGCTGCAGGGAGTTCTCGGCTGGCTGATGGTGTCGAGCGGCCTGCGCGACCGACCGCTGGTGAGTCACTACCGGCTGACGATCCACCTCCTGACAGCCCTGGCACTACTCGGCATCGTGTTGTGGTTGGCCTACGACAGGATGGCCTTCCCCCGAGAAGATGACACCGGTGAGGCTCACACTCTCTCAAGCGGGGGCAGGACTCTGGCCTGGGTGCTGCTGGGAGCGGTTGTTCTCCAGATCGCCTACGGAGGACTGGTGGCTGGCCTGAGGGCGGGTCACCTCTCCAACACCTGGCCGCTGATGTTTGGTCGTCTCATCCCACAAGACGTCTTTGCAAACCTCGTCGAGCCGCTCGGCTCCCACTGGGTACACCGGTGGTTCGCCTTCGTTGTCGCTGCGATCGCGGTGAGCATGTATGTAGCAGTTCGGAGAGGTCAGGCAGAGAACAGGGTGCTGAGGACGTGGACCGGATGGCTTCTCATAGTCATCACCATCCAGATCGTCCTGGGCATCTCAGTCGTGTGGCTGGGTGTGCCAAAATGGCTGGCGCTGGCACACCAGGCGATCGGAGTGGCGCTGTTCGTGATTTCAGTCACGATCGCCCATGGAGCCCACCCCACCACGGGGGCACGCGGGCCCAAGCCCGTTCTCAGCTCATCGCCGCCGAGGTCGTAACGCCTCCTCCTCCGGAGGCCCACCCCTCAAGAATCTTGAGCCTGGCTTTCGTTTTGACTTGAAGAATCTGAAAGTTCGCTTTCACTATCTGTAACCGCTGCTGATAGAGAGGGACGAACCGGTGAGACCACCGCGTTGGATCGACTACCTGTCCGACGAGGATCTCGGGTTCCTGAGACGGTTCCTGCTGGCATCGGGAACGCTGAAAGACCTCGCCCCCAATACGGCATCTCGTACCCGACGTGCGCCTGCGACTCGACAGACTCATCGAGAAGGTGAAGGTGATCGAGGCAAACCCGGATTCCGGCCACTTCGAGACCACTCTTCGCTCTCTCTACGCAGACGGTCACGTCGACGGCGATGCCTTCCGCGCGCTGCTCGATGCCTTCCGTGAGGAGGAGGAGTCCCATGCGGCGCGTACTGCTTAGCTGTTTGTTTGTCGTCTTCGCGTTCGTTCCCGGCGGACAAGCCCTGGCAGCGGGGTCGGACGAGATCGACTGGTCGGTCACCGATCCGGAGTCCGGTGTCCGGGTCGGGTCGGAGGTGGAGGCAACCGGGCCCGGCACTTTCCCCCTAGTGACCCTGGAAGATCCCTCTATCGACCGAGATCACTACGAGGTCCGGGGGGAACGGTGCGGTACACCGGAGTCGAAGGTGCCGCCTACCTGGAGATGTGGAGCTTCTTTGCCGACGGGAGCTCATACTTCTCCCGCACCCTGGCGGACGAGGGTCCTCTCGCATCAGTGACCGGGGACAGTGATGGACGCGATTTCGTGCTCCCGTTCACGCTCAACGGCTCACCAGCCCCGGTCAGGATCGAGTTCAGCGTGGTCCTTCCAGGAGAAGGCACGGTATGGGTAGGTCCACTGTCGCTCGAGGGGTTCGGAGTTTCGGCCGCATGGTGGTCGGAGCAAACGTCGGCGATTATTGGGGCCTCGCTGGGAGTAGCCATCGGCCTCGTCGCAGCCATCACCGGGCTGCTCAGCGGACGACGGCGAGCCAGGAAGACCGTCACCCGCCTCTTGGCGGGTGGGGTGATCTTTGGAGTCGTGAGCCTCCTCGCCGGGGGAGTGGCGCTCCTGGTGTTGTCCCAGCCTCGCCATATCTGGTACCCGCTAGCGCTGATCGGTGTCATCCTCGTGGTGGTGGACGGTGCCGTGCTCGCAGCGACTCGCCGCGCCCAGCAGGCCGACGAATTCACCCGCATCAAGGCTATGGACACGCTGGCCTGACAACCGGTGCCGCCTCGAGCCCACGAATCCGTTGAGCAATCCGCCACCGACACGGTGGACCGTTGCATAACGATCGTCCTGGGAGAGGAAAACAACCTCTTGGGAGGTGTCACAGGATGGGCAGCTATCTCGTCAAGTGGGTGTGGCTCGAACCAAGGAGAGACCATGAAGATTCTGATCACCGGGGGAAGGGGAAGCCTCGGCAGGCTGGTGGAGCCGATCCTTGAGGATCATGAGGTTCAGATCGGTAGCAGAACAGCGCGAAACGAAGGCCAGGTTCGGTTCGACCTTGCAGATCCGGCCACGATCGAACGGGCGGTGGTGGGTATCCAGGTTGTCATTCATTTGGCAACCGATCCGTTTCACAGCGACGTTGAGATCGAGGGCAGCCGCGCCTTGTTCGCCGCCGTCCAAGAAGCGGGACTGCAGCACCTGGTGTTCGTATCGATCGTGGGGATCGACGCTCACCCCTACCCGTACTACCGGACGAAGCTCGCCATCGAAGACTCGCTGACAACGTCAGACGTCCCGTGGACCATTCTGAGAGCGACTCAGTTCCACTCGCTGGTGCCCCGCTTCGTGGACGGTCTTCGCCGCTCGCCGATCATGCCCGTACCAACCGGTGTCCGTCTACAGCCGATCGATCCCGTGCTGGTGGCCAGACGTGTAGCGGAATTGGTATCCGCCGGCCCCGCGGGCCGGGTTGAGGACATGGGCGGCCCGGAGGTTCTCGAACTGGGAGAGATGGTGAGGGATTACCTTGCGGTGGCGAAGCGAAGACGTTTGGTGGTTCCGGTACCGTTGTGGGGTGGTGCGGTCGAGGCGTTTAGACGCGGAGACGTGCTGACCGATCGGGTGGTACCGGGAGGACGGACGTATCGTGAGTTCCTCGCTGAAGCGCTCTAGGTGGGTCTATGGATGTGCGTGATTTCGAGTCTCATCGGCCGCGACTGACTGCGGTTGCGTATGGGATGCTCGGTTCGTACGCCGACGCTGAAGACGTGGTGCAGGACGCATTTCTCCGGTGGGAAGCGACGACACATCAGGTTGACGAACTTGGTGCGTTTCTCACGACCGTCGTGACGAGGCTGGCGATCGATCGGCTTCGCTCGGCTCAAAGACGACGAGAAACCTACGTCGGACCATGGCTCCCTGAGCCGATCGTGTCCTCTGGCCCAGACGACCTCGCCGACGTGGCCGTGGAGGCGGAGCAGATCTCCCTGGCGCTCATGGTGGCCATGGAACGTCTCAACCCTGTGGAACGGGCGGCGTTTCTTCTCAGGGAGGTGTTCGACTTCGACTATCCGGCCATCGCCGACATCATCGACAAGTCCCCGGCGAACACGCGCCAGATAGTCACACGGGCGCGGGGCCGGGTTGGCGATCCTCATCGGAGCCATGGCCATGACCAGGAGGCCAACTCCCAACTCGTTGCGGTGTTCGGTGAAGCGCTCGCGGCGGGGGAGTTGCGTCCTCTTGTAGACCTCTTGGCAGCTGACGTGATTGCATGGTCAGACGGTGGCGCCGATCACAGAGCAGCCAGACGCCCGATCGTCGGCGCCGACCGGGTCGCTCGATTCCTGCTTGGTTTGGCACACAAACGCGACGCGTATCAGGCTTCGGTCCGTCTCGCGTGGGCCAACGGAAGCCCCGCGTTTGTGGTACTCACACCCGAAGGGCCGTTCTCCGTCATGGCGTTCGACATCTTGGACGGCGTGATCATTGGTATCCGCACCATGGTGAATCCCGAAAAGCTCACGACGGTCCGGGCGATCGATTGGTCGTAGGGAGCCGTGAGTAGGGAAGCGGGTACTGGTCCCTACCCGCGGTAGGCTCGCTCCATTGCCTAGCTTGACATAACGTAGATTATGGGCGCTCAGGCTCGAGGCTATTTGTGACTACCCTTTCTTCCGATCTACCGGCGGAGACGGGTGCACTGGCTACTTATCTACATCGTTTGGATGGTCTATATCCTCCTCGCCATGGGGATTCTCGAGACCGCCTCTGACCGGACCCAACGTCTCCAAGGCGCCGGCAAGGCCCTTGCGCTGGGCGCCTTTCTCGGTGTGCTGCTCACCACGGCGATTCTCTGGTTCGGACCGATCGATCCTTTCGGCCCCTACTAGGCACTCGGGCTCGGTTCGGAATTAGTGCCTGGAACCGATACCCTTGGTGAAACGTCAAACCCTCATAGCGGAATAACCGCCCCGTTCCGAGGCGTTGTACACCCCGACTTCCTTCCCAGAAAGGTTCAACTATGGCGACTGTCGCCCTAACCAAAGATACGTTCGATCAGACGATCCAGGACAACGAGACCGTATTCGTTGATTTCTGGGCTGATTGGTGCGGCCCTTGCAAGATGTTCGCTCCCACCTTCGAAAGCGCCTCTGAGCAGCACGAGGACATCGTCTTCGGCAAGGTCGACACCGAGGACCAGCAGGAACTCGCAATGCAGTTCGGTATCCGCTCGATTCCTACACTGATGGTATTCCGTGATCAGATCGTTCTCTTCTCCCAGCCCGGCGCCCTGCCCGAAGCCGCCTTCGCCGACCTCATCGGTCAGGTGAAGGACATCGACATGGAAGATGTTCGTCGCCAGATTGCCGAGCACGAGGCTTCAGAAGATCATGACCACGAGCACGCCTAGGTTCTAGACAAGCTTGTTTGGAGAGGCGCCCGAAAGGGCGCTTTTCCTTATCTATCCCGGCTTTCGGTAAACGGAAACGTGCTGTCCCGACGACTCTGTGAATGGTCGCCGGTCATACCAACCCCACCTGTTTTCCAATTCGAGGTCGGCCAATCGAGCCATCAAGTCCATTTCAGACGGCCATGCGTATCGGACGCTCACAGGCAACACCACAGTTTCTCCCGTTGCGAGTCTTCGCACGACGTGAGTATCGGATCTCTGCTCGATCGGATGGTGGATGGACATCTCATAGGCGTGCTCCTCATTGGAGCTGATGCTCGAAACCTCCATTCGAGAGTTGTGGTCATCCCATCGCTTGACGTCTGGAAAGAATGTGTCGAGCACGAAGCGTCCCCCCGGTTCGAGGTGATCAGCGACATTCCGAAAGCAATCGATTTGCCGCTCCTGGGTGAGCAGCACAAACAGCGTGTTGAAGCCAAGAAACACGAGCGGGTAGGTGCCTTCCACCCCGACGTCGGCAAAATCCCCCACCACCACGTCGATGCCCTCTCCCCCATCCTTCGCCTTGAGTTTGGCGACCATGTCTTCGGAGATGTCGATGCCGCTGACCTTCACGCCCTCCTGTGCGACCGGCAGAGCAACGCGCCCGGTTCCGATCGCCAGTTCGAGCATCCGCGGCGGTCTCCCGGCCAGCGCCGTCAGGAATTCGACCGTTGCAGTATCGACATCGGAGTAGATGTCGTCGTAATACTCGGCCCAACGTTCGCCGTAAGTCTTCTCGTCGTACTGGCTCATGGCCCAGACTTTGCCACGGACGACCCCGACACGCCGGTGATTTCCCAGGAACGAGCACCTAGTCTCGACTCATGAGTGCAGATCCAGGAGTTATCGCCGACCTCCAAGCCAAGGGCATCGAGTACGAGGAGATGGAGTGCGATCCGGAGCTGGCGGACACCGCACAGTTCTGCGAGGCGTACGGGATCCCCCTCGATCAATCAGCAAACGCAATCCTCGTTGCCTCTAGAAAGCCGGAAGGGCACAGCGCCGTCTGTCTCGTTCTCGCAACGACCCGTCTCGACGTGAATGGGGCGGTTCGCCGGAGGCTCGGGGTGAGGAAGGTGAGCTTCGCTCCAGCGGATCTCACCAAGGAGCTGACCGGCCAGGAGATTGGCGGCGTGACAGTCTTCGGCCTGCCCTCAGAGGTTCCGGTTTGGATCGACAGTGCGGTGATTGGCCAGCCGTGGGTCATCGTGGGTGCCGGCAGCCGGACAGCCAAGATCAAGCTCGATCCTTCGCAATTCTTGTCTATGGACGGCTACGAGGTCGTCGAGGAATTGGCCAAGCCGTTCCCATCTGACTGAGGCCGGCGGTTCTTCTCCCGAATCAGGAACGGGTAGCCGACGGCAGCGATCAGGGCGAACCCGAACCATTGGAAAGCATATGCGAAGTGGGGGCCTTCATCGGTGAAGTCGGGCGGAGCGGCCGTGACCGGAAGCTCACCGCTTTCGTTTTCCGATATCTCGACGACATAGATGTCCAGAAGCGGATACGGGACCTGGGTTTGGATCCGGTTGATGTCGACTCGATTCATGACGTCGATATCGCCTGGAGGCTCTTCCGGTCCAAGCGGTGGCCGTTCCTGAGTCAGGTGCACCCATCCAAGTATCTCAGTGGTTTCTTGAGATGGCGGCGCCACAGAGCCCGGCGCCTCTTCGACCCCGAGGGGCACCCAACCGCGGTTGACCAACACCGAGGACGCTGATGTGCCGCCCATCGGCGTGACCACGTGAAACCCCGCTGTGCCGAGATAGACCTGAGATCGAATCAGGACCTCCTCAGCCGGGAGATAGACCCCGTTGACGAGCACCCGGCGATACTCGATTGCGGCCGGCGGCTCCCCTTCCAGGGCCTCGAGTGACACCGGGTCGGCGTTGTACCGATCGGCGATGACGGCGTTCAGGGCCCGCCGCTCCTCGAGTCTTCCCAGTTGCCAGAATCCGAGAGAGACAAAGAGTGCAACAAGGCCTGCCACCAACAGGTGGGCTGCCAGCCATTTCGGTTTGAAGAGATCGGCCTGCACTAGACCACTAGGCAGCTAGCGGGATCTCGTCGTCGTCCTGGAGGCCGAGCGCGGCAGTTTCTATGGTGGCTTCGGCTCTTCGCAAGGCCACCGGCCTTTCGATCAGCACCTGGGCATCGGATCTGGTGATCCTGTCGCTGTCGATGAGGATTCGGGCGATCTCGTCGGACCAATACCAGGGCACGGTGAACCTCCAGGGAAAGACGGTGGGCGGGGACGATGTCCACAATAGACCCACCGTCAAGTCTCGATTCAGACCGGTGCCGGACTCCCGTTTCAATCGACGTTGACCGGCTCCAGTTCCTCGACTTCGCTGAAGGTGACCTGCTCGGCGACTACTTCAACCCGACTCCTCCGACCATCCTGCGACTCCCAATAGCGACGCTGGACGGCGCCGCAGATCCACACCCGTTCGTGTTTCTGTCCGAGACTATCGACCAGGTCCTCCGGCGGATCCCAAAGTACGACGGGTATCACGTCGACCCTCTTCCGTGGATGATCGGACCGAACCGTCACCAGATATCGAATGAGACGCGATCCCGAATCAAAGACCCGGAGCTCGGCGTCTACAGCCAGCCTCCCGCACAGGACCGTGAGATTGAGGTCCATTGCTCTCCCCTTCTCGATTGTCGGGGAAGTGCGGTGTGGTTGAGAGTGCCCGAGGGGTGGGACAGATTTCAGTCGAGACGATCTCGAAGCTCGTCCACTCCCTCGAATTCGAGTTCTTGGCGGTCGAGAGCGGCAATGATTCGTCGGGCGGCGTCCTTGTCGCCCGCCTCGATTGCCACACGGGCTGCGACGTACCAGCGCCGCAGCTCACCCGGAGACGGGGATGCCACGAGACGCTTCGGCTTGATGATTGCCCAGGCGTCGCGGGGACGGCCTTCGTCGAGAAGATATGAGGCGTATACGACGCGTGCCTCATGGGAGATCGTTGCAGAGATGTCGTGGGTTTGAATGCGGTCCCAGGTCTTCACCACGTCCTCTCCCCTGCCCAGGGCTCGAAGGCAATCCATTTCGACCGGCATGTGAATCAGGTCGCCCGTGATCCGCCGGAAGGTTCTCAGCTCGCGGAGCCCCTCTTCCCATTGGCCCGAGCGGTAGGCGGACAGACCGAGAAGCTCGCGGACCGTCGAAGAGCGCGGGGAGAGCTGCTTCGCCTTCCTGAGATCCGGCAAAGCGGCCTGATAGCGCTCGTCGGCAAACTCGGCCATTGCCTTGGAGAGATGTGTGATTGCCGGCTCACGTCGATCCTTGGGGGTGGAGCGTTGGATCTCGTCGCGAACCCACTTGGGGAGCTGACCACCCTTGACAGTCGTGATCGACTGACGTTGGTGACGCTGGCGCTCTGAGCCATGGCGATCTCCCCGATCTGTGCGGGGCTGGTGATTGTCGGAATGACGTGCCACTTTGGCTCCTACATAAGAGAAGGGCCGCCAACGCTAGTAGGCGACCCTTCGACGTTATATGTCCGGCGGTGACCTACTCTCCCGGGGGGCTACCCCCCAAGTACCATCGGCGCTGGCAGGTTTCACTTCCGTGTTCGGAATGGGAACGGGTGGTGCCCTACCGCTTTCGCCACCGGACAAATCTCTGAGTCTCGGGCAACCCGAGCACTCCATAGCGAGCACATCAATTGTCTGCGGATTCTTTATCCAAGCCCTCGGCCTATTAGTACCGGTCCGCTGAACGCATTACTGCGCTTACACGTCCGGCCTATCAACCTGGTCTTCTACCAGGGGCCTTAACCCTTACGGGTGGGAAATCTCATCTCTGGGTGGGCTTCGCACTTAGATGCCTTCAGCGCTTATCCCGTCCGAACATAGCCAACGAGCCGTGCCCTTGGCAGGACAACTCGCACACCAGAGGTTCGTCCACCCCGGTCCTCTCGTACTAGGGGCAGCTCCCATCAAATTTCCTGCGCCTGCGGCGGATAGGGACCGA
>JAYEGJ010000181.1:0-17744 GCA_034658975.1 Actinomycetota bacterium | reverse complement strand
AACTGTCTCACGACGTTCTGAACCCAGCTCGCGTGCCGCTTTAACGGGCGAACAGCCCGACCCTTGGGACCTGCTCCAGCCCCAGGATGCGACGAGCCGACATCGAGGTGCCAAACACCCCCGTCGATATGGACTCTTGGGGGGTATAAGCCTGTTATCCCCGGAGTACCTTTTAGCCGTTGAGCCATGGCGCACCCACGTGCCACCATGGGATCACTAATCCCGACTTTCGTCCCTGCTCGACTTGTAAGTCTCGCAGTCAAGCCCCCTTGTGCATTTACACTCGCCGTCTGATTGCCGACCAGACTGAGGGGACCTTTGGGCGCCTCCGTTACATTTTAGGAGGCCACCGCCCCAGTGAAACTGCCCGCCAGACACTGTCCTTGATCCGGATAACGGATCAAAGTTAGATGGCCGTCATATGAAGGGTGGTATTTCAAGGTTGGCTCCACGAAAGCTTGTGCCTCCGCTTCTCAGCCTCCCACCTATCCTGCACATCACATGCCAGACACCAATGTCAAGCTGCAGTAAAGGTTCCGGGGTCTTTCCGTCCTGCCGCAGGTAGTGAGCATCTTTACTCACACTGCAATTTCGCCGAGTCTCTGGTTGAGACAGTACCCAAGTCGTTACGCCATTCGTGCAGGTCGGAACTTCATCTAATTCCACTGTTTCCAGTGGGACAGACTATGCCTTCACCTCGCACTCGCTGTGATCTCAGTCATGGAATAGCGCCGGGAACCACTGGGGTTCATCCGGTTCGCTAATTCCGCGATCCTGAGGAGTCCAGCTCCTCGGAGATGATTCTTGTCAATCATCATCCAACAGATCGTTGCAAGTAGATCAACGTCATCTTGCTTTCCTGACAACAGCGGAAACCGTTCGAAGTGAGGAAGCACCTTTCCGACTAAGTCGTTCAGGCACCTCGATTCCCACTTGAGCGTGTTATCGCCGGGGTCGGGGCGTATTGAGCCGCAACCGAAGTATTCGGCTGCGATCTCGAGCACCTCAGAGCGGTCAGCATTCTGACTCACTGAGATGCTTGGTCGTACTTCCCATCCGACCCTGAGTGAGGGTCGAGGGCCAATCGCAACGGAGAAGCATCCTTCACCGTCGAAATAGCCTGAAATGTACGAAGCGACGTTGGTCTCGTAGCGAGGGCCCGCGTATTGCGACGTTCGTAGATTTGTCACCCCACGGACCGTAAGGCCGTGCTGTGACAGGAATCGTCGCCTCTCCTTTCGGATCAGTCGTTACGGGGTCATGCGTGTCCGCAGAGGACTTCCCACGGCATTACCCACAGCTTTCCTGTTTGGGCTTCGCCGTTATGAGCGGGGTTTTGTCAGAGGATCGCTCCTCCAAAGGGCAGTTCTATCTACCCGACAAGGAATTTCGCTACCTTAGGACCGTTATAGTTACGGCCGCCGTTTACTGGGGCTTAGTTTCAAAGCTTCGCCGAAGCTAACCTATCCACTTAACCTTCCAGCACCGGGCAGGCGTCACAGGGTATACATCGTCTTGCGACTTAGCACCCTGCTGTGTTTTTGGTAAACAGTCGCTTGGGTCTGGTTTCTGCGGCCCCCTCAAGCTAGAGACGCGAAGTCTCATCACTTTACCGGGGCGTTCCTTCTCCCGAAGTTACGGAACTATTTTGCCGAATTCCTTAACCAGAGTTATCTCGCTCGCCTTGGTATTCTCTACCTGTCCACCTGTGTCGGTTTGGGGTACGGGCACCTTACGTGCTCGCTAGAAGTTTTTCTTGGAGGTATGGCTTCAACAGCTTCGCCTAAATCGGCTCGGCGTCACGCCTCAGGCTTTATGAGATCCGGATTTACCTGGATCTCGCCCACACGCTTGCCCCGGGAACTACCATCGCCCGGGTCTGTTTAGCCTTCCCCGTCACTCCATCGCTGACCTACTTACTGGCTGGGTCGGTAGGCCCCGAAGGGCTTTCCTTAGCAAACCAGATTCGGCCTGGGCGCTCGTAAAGTGGTACCGGAATATCAACCGGTTATCCATCGATTACGCCTCTCGGCCTCACCTTAGGTCCCGACTAACCCTGGGCGGACGAGCCTTCCCCAGGAACCCTTGGACTTTCGGCGGAAGAGATTCTCACTCTCCATTCGCTACTCATGCCGGCATTCGCACTCGTGAAGCCTCCACGGTTGGCTTACGCCACCGCTTCAACGGCAACACGACGCTCCCCTACCGATCCAGCTAATGCTGAATCCCGCAGCTTCGGCGGTGTGCTTGAGCCCCGTTACATTTTCCGCGCGGAATCACTCGACCAGTGAGCTGTTACGCACTCTTTAAATGAATGGCTGCTTCTAAGCCAACATCCTGGCTGTTTGAGCAACTCCACATCGTTTCCCACTTAGCACACACTTAGGGGCCTTAGCTGGCGATCTGGGCTGTTGCCCTCGCGACCACGGAACTTATCTCTCGTAGTCTGACTGCAGTACTTGGCGCATTGGGATTCGGAGTTTGACTGAAGTTGGTAAGCTTTTAGGCCCCCTAATCCAATCAGTGCTCTACCCCCAATGCGGAACATACAACGCTAGCCCTAAAGCTATTTCGGGGAGAACCAGCTATCGCCGAGTTTGTTTGGCCTTTCACCCCTATCCACAGGTCATCCCCCAAGTTTTCAACCTTGGTGGGTTCGGGCCTCCACGAGGTCTTACCCTCGCTTCACCCTGCCCATGGATAGCTCACTCGGCTTCGGGTCTACGGCATGCGACTAGACGCCCTATTAAGACTCGCTTTCGCTTCGGCTACGGCTAACGCCTTAACCTTGCCACATACCGGTAACTCGCCGGCTCATTCTTCAAAAGGCAGGCGGTCAGAAGTCACTAGGACTTCCTCCCACTGCTTGTAGGCCATCGGTTTCAGGTACTATTTCACTCCCCTCGCCGGGGTTCTTTTCACCTTTCCCTCACGGTACTAGTTCACTATCGGTCACTAGGTAGTACTTAGCCTTACGAGGTGGTTCTCGCAGATTCACACGGAATATCCTCCGTGATACTTGGGAACACCAATCTGAAGGTCGATCAGTTTTCGTCTACGGGGCTCTTACCCGCTATGGCCCAGCTTTCCAGCTGTGTTCGACTAACCGCCGACTTGGTAACTTCAGCTCCGCGCCGGTGCGCAAGAGACATGGGTCCCACAACCCCTATACAGCAACACCACCGGGCTATCACACTGCATAGGTTTAGGCTCTTCCCGTTTCGCTCGCCGCTACTCAGGGAGTCGCTATTGCTTTCTTTTCCTCAGGGTACTGAGATGTTTCAATTCCCCTGGTTGCCTCTACCGGCCCTATGTGTTCAGACCGGAGTGATCGGGCATGACCCCGACCGGGTTTCCCCATTAGGACATCCTCGGATCAATGCTCGTTTGGCAGCTTCCCGAGGCTTATCGCAGCCTACTACGTCCTTCATCGGCTCCTAGTGCCAAGGCATTCACCAATGGCCCTTAGTAGCTTGGATAGATATAAGAATCCAAGACAATATTTGTGCTCGCTATGCAGTTCTCAAGTTGCCTGAAGGCAGTTCGAGACCCTCTCGAGGAGGGACTCTCGAACTCCTTCACAACTGAACAATGTGCCTGAACTGACTGGCTTCTTCACCTGGGTTCATCCGAGCAAGCTCGTTCCACCCGGTGTTATCTGCGGTAGTTAGATCAAATAGCCAGTGACTAACTGAGAGCTGGAATCCAGGCAATCAAACCTGTATTCGTTGTTGCTCCTTAGAAAGGAGGTGATCCAGCCGCACGTTCCCGTACGGCTACCTTGTTACGACTTAGTCCCAGTTACCGACCCCACCTTAGGCAGCTCCCTCCAAATGGTTAGGCCACTGACTTTGGGTGTTGCCGACTTCCGTGACTTGACGGGCGGTGTGTACAATCCCCGAGAACGTATTCACCGCGGCTTTGCTGATCCGCGATTACTAGCGACTCCGGCTTCATGAAGTCGAGTTGCAGACTTCAATCCGAACTGGGGCCTGCTTTAAGGGATTCGCTCACTCTCACGAGATCGCTGCCCGTTGTACAGGCCATTGTAGCATGCGTGCAGCCCTGGATATAAGGGGCATGATGACTTGACGTCGTCCTCACCTTCCTCCGAGTTATCCCCGGCAGTCTCCTATGAGTCCCCGGCCGAACCGCTGGCAACATAGGATAAGGGTTGCGCTCGTTGCGGGACTTAACCCAACATCTCACGACACGAGCTGACGACAGCCATGCACCACCTGTCACGGGCCCTAATGGACACTGTGTTTCCACAGCTTTTCCCGTGATGTCAAACCCAGGTAAGGTTCTTCGGGTTGCATCGAATTAAGCCGCATGCTCCGCCGCTTGTGCGGGGACCCGTCAATTCCTTTGAGTTTTAGCCTTGCGGCCGTACTCCCCAGGCGGGATACTTAATGCGTTAGCTTCGGCACGGCGACCGTTAATCGGGACGCCACACCTAGTATCCAACGTTTACGGCGTGGACTACCAGGGTATCTAATCCTGTTTGCTCCCCACGCTTTCGCTCCTCAGCGTCAGTGCCGGCCCAGAGAACCGCCTTCGCTACTGGTGTTCCTCTCGATATCTGCGCATTTCACCGCTACACCGAGAATTCCATTCTCCTCTACCGGACTCAAGTCACAACAGTTTCGACTGCAGTTTCGAGGTTGAGCCTCGAAATTTCACAGCCGACTTGCTGAACCGCCTACGAGCTCTTTACGCCCAATGATTCCGGATAACGCTCGGACCCTACGTATTACCGCGGCTGCTGGCACGTAGTTGGCCGGTCCTTCTTGTGGAGGTACCGTCAATTTCTTCCCTCCTGAAAGGGGTTTACAACCCGAAGGCCTTCATCCCCCACGCGGTGTCGCTGCGTCAGGCTTTCGCCCATTGCGCAAGATTCCCTGCTGCTGCCTCCCGTAGGAGTCTGGACCGTGTCTCAGTTCCAGTGTGGCTGATCGTCCTCTCAGACCAGCTATTCGTCGATGCCTTGGTGGGCCGTTACCCCACCAACTAGCTGATAAATCGCGAGCCCATCCCACAGCACAAAGGCATTTCCTCAATGGACCATGCGGTCCTAGGAGGATATCCGGTATTAATCCAGGTTTCCCTGGGCTGTCCCGGTCTGTGGGGCAGGTTGCTCACGTGTTACTCACCCGTTCGCCGCTCCGTCATTCCGGTGGGTTACCCCTCCAGAGTGCGTCGCTCGACTTGCATGCATTAGGCGCACCGCCAGCGTTCATCCTGAGCCAGGATCAAACTCTCCAACGTACGTTCAAGACAGCCATCCGAAAATGTCTGTCAATCCTGTCAATGAAGGGTTTGCAATTTGGGTCCAGGACCTCGTGAAAAGGTCCTAGCTCTTTGATTGCTCAAAGTGACGTCACTGCCACCGGGCGAACCCGATTGCTGTGCGTCACTACACACGATGTCATCGGTTCCGGGCGAACCCGATTCCGATGCGTCGTAATTCGTGTACGACATCCCCACCCTTACAGGGAGGATGCGCACAACTGGCTTTTGGCACATTGTTCAGTTGTCAAGGAGCCCGTAGCTCCGCTTCTGATTGCTTTCGCGTGTCAGGCGGGTCGACGATGATAGCTCGACCCCGATACAGATGACAATCCCGGCGCAGCCCAAGGGCCCCGCCGGTGGCGGGTGGTCAAGGCGCTTGCCTCAACCGCCATCGAATAGTAACTGGCCGCCATCACTAAGCAAGTCAATCGATCACACCCGGGTCCTCACGTAGGCGCGCTGACAGCAATCCCGCCACGACCAGGACTGTTTGCGGCGCGGCCACGTAGATTGGGATCTGGAGGGCGAAGGCACAGTCGGTGCATGACAGGTCGCCCGCGGGACCGAGGAACATGATCCAGGCCAGGATGGCAAAGAGACACTCGGCGACCCATATCCGCCATCTGCGGGTCACATAGACAGCCACGACCGAAGGCACAGCCAGCAATACCAGGACAATCGCCGACTCGATCCCGAGTCCGTTGCGTCGCCTGAACCGGATGTCGTTCGAAAGTACGTGCTCACCACGCCTCCGCCGACGATTCCCAGCGTGATGGTCATGACCAGCGCCTTGTGGCGGGCTGCTCTTGCCGCCAGCCCTCGCTGCTGTCCAAAGATCCTTGCGCTCAATCGACTAGACGGGCGAAGCGACGCTTCCCGACCCGGAGAATCTTGCCCACCAGAGCCACCCGGGTGGCCTCCTGATGGCTAACCGTCTCGCCGTCGATCTTGACCGCGCCCTGGCTCAGCATCCTCCTCGCCTCGGCTCCAGACATCCCGAACACGTCCCGTATCAGAGCCGGGAGATTGACCTTGTCTCCCGGGGGAACGCTGAAATCCTCGATCTCATCGGGTGTGCCGCCGTGACGGAAGACCTGATCGAAGCCGGCTTCTGCCTCGGCCGCAGCCTCTTCGCCCCAGTAGAGGTGAACTATCGCTCTGGCGAGCTGCCGTTTGACGACGTTGGGGTGCAGGTCTCCGGATGAGAGCCCACTCTCGATCTCCAGGACCTCGGCTTCGTCCAAATCGGCGGCGAGACGAAACCACTCTGGCATCGTCTCGTCGGGGATGCTCATCGTCTTGCCGAACATGTCGGACGGATCGTCTTCGACTCCGATGTAGTTACCGAGGGATTGCGACATCTTCTGGCTCCCGTCGGTGCCGACCAGGAGCGGCATGGTGAGAGCTACCTGACGGGGCTGTCCATAACGCTCCTGGACCACCCGACCCATCATCAGGTTCCACAGCTGATCGCTCCCTCCCAACTCGACATCGGCCTCTACAGCAACCGAGTCGTACCCTTGGAGGAGGGGATAGAGGAACTCCATGACCGAGATCGGCACTCCCCCGTCATAACGCTTGGCAAAGTCGGATCTCTCCAGCATCTGGGCAACGGTGGCCGAGCTGGTGAGCTCCAGCAGTCCGTACATGTCGAGACCTGCAAGCCATTCCGAGTTACGTCGGATCTCCAGATTGTCCTCGATCAGCACCTTTCCGAACTGGCCAAGCACGTTGTCCGCATATGCATTGACTTCCTCGGCCGACAGCCGCTTTCGCTGGGCCCCTCTCTCCGAAGGGTCACCGACCTGAGCGGTGAAATCCCCCACGATCAGCACGGCCGTGTGCCCAAGATCTTGAAACTGGCGAAGCTTGCGCAGGACGACGGCCCAGCCAAGGGTTACCGAAGGGGCTGTCGGGTCGAGACCGAGCTTGATCCTCAGCGGTCGACCGAGACCGAGTTTCTCGCGGAGATCGTCTTCGGGCACGACCTTGTCGGTGTACCGGAGTATCAGGCTGAGTGGATCTCCGTGTGTCATGGTCGACGCAGGGTAAACGTTGGTAGTCGGAGCACTAGACCCATTCAGAAAACGAAGTGCTTGATGGATTCGCCTTCATGGGCAATGTCGGTCATGGCCGAGATGCCAAGGTCCAGGTGGTGGTCTGCCCAATCAGCGGTGACTTGTTCATCACTCGCTTCGGTCTTTATGCCTTCTGGAGTCGTCGGCACGTCAGAGACCAGGAGGAGAGCTCCTCTAGAAATACTGTTGTGATGTCCCACCACGAAGATGGTCGCCGTCTCCATGTCGATCGCGATCGCGGTCAACTCTCGAAGACGGGTCAAGAAGGCCTGGTCGTGCTCCCACAGACGACGATTGGTCGTGTACACAACTCCGGTCCGATACTCGAAGCCTCGCTCGATGATCTTCTCGGAGACGAATTTGTGCAGCTTGAAAGATGGCAAAGCCGGGACTTCGGGAGGGAAGTAATCGTTGGAAGTGCCCTCGCCTCTGATGGCCGCGATCGGCAGGATGAAATGGCCGATGTCGGTGGAGCGCTTGAGGCCGCCACACTTACCCAGGAACAGCACTCCCTTTGGCATGCGGGCCGTCAGGAGATCCATGATCGTGGCGGCGTTGGCCGTCCCGATACCGAAATTGATAATGGTCAGACCGTCTCCATTGCTCGCCGCCTGCATCGGTCGATCGGACCCATGAACCTCGCAGTCGAATCGCTCGGCGAAGGTATCTACATAGCTGCGAAAGTTGGTGAGCAGGATGTAGTCACCGAATCCGTCGACGGCGAGCCCGGTGTATCGGGGCAGCCAATCGGCGGCGATGGCCCCTTTCGTTACAGCGGCTTCATCTGACATGAAGCCAGGTTAGGAGCCCGCTGAACAATGCCACCCATCATGGCGTGACCGAGGTGGCCACAACAAAGCGCCAGGAGCGCTCCTCGGCCTTCGAGATGCCGATCCGTGGGGTGGAGAGGACCAACTCCGGCCGTTCTCCTGGCTCGAGCCGGATCTCCGAATTCGGATCGAGAAGATCGGTGCCGTTGTGCTCGAGATCGATCCCCAACCCTTCACAGATTTTGCCCGGACCATTGGCCAATTCGTCGGTGCGCCCTCTTCGACGTCGCACGGTCCCTTCTCCCTCGATGATCGTGCCGCCGCGAATCAGAATCCCCCAGCCCGTGCCCACCGGGCCCACTGCTGTATTGGCGCAGTTGTGGATCCCGTATGAGCGGTAGACATAGAGCGTGCCCGCGGCCTCGAACATCGAACCGTTGCGCTCTGTCCGACCTCTGTAGGCATGTGACGCCGGATCATCAGGGCCTTTGTATGCCTCGACCTCATCGATCCGGATTCGGACGAGGCTCTCTCCGACCTCGGAGACGAGATGCGCTCCGAGTAGTCGAGGGGCAACCACTTCGGGCTCGCCTCCGAGAAGGGTTGCCAGGTCAGTGGCTGAGGGCATCAGACTCCACGCAGGGTCGCCCCGATGTCGGCTGCCGCGGTGATCATGGCCTCGCGAATCGGAGCGATCTCCTCAGCCGTGAGCGTGCGATCGTCACCGCGCAGCCGATACCTGATGGCGATTGCCCTTTTGCCTGCCTCGAGCGAGGAACCTCGATACTCGTCGAAGACCTTGGCCGACTCGACCAGACCGCCTGCTGCCGCCGTCGTCGCGTCGACAAGACCGACGACTGCGCTGTCGGTGTTCATAAGGAAGGACAGGTCGAAGTCGACATGCGGAAACACCGACGGTGTCCTGCCTTCCACGTACGGAACCTCCGCGATGATTGGAACCACGTCGAGTTCGGCAATGGCCACGCGGTCGGCGATCTCGTAGGCCCGAGCCGCTCGCGGGCTCAGTTCGCCAACGTGCCCGACCACCGTGCCGCCGATCGACACCCGGGCACAGCGACCCGGGTGGAAGCCGGGTGCGGATGCGGAAGTCAACTCCACGTCAACGAGGTTCAAAGCATCGGCCACCCGGTGCCAAATGGCCAGCGAGAGCGCTCCATCGGCCTTGGTCCGGGTGCCTCCCAGAGAATCGAGGCCGACGTCACCAACAGCCACCCACGCCAGACGTTCGACCTGCTCGGGAAGACGGGGATCCCACTCCGAGGGATTGGTGAAGAACACCTTCCCGGTCTCGAAGAGAGCGACGGAGTCGGCACCATGCGAGAGGTTGTACCGGAGCGAGTTGAGAAGCCCGGGCAAGATGGTGGGCCGAAGCTTGCTCTCCTCCTCGTGAAGCGGGTTCTTGACTGTGAGCAAGTCGCTCTCCGACTCCCTGCGACCGAGTTGGACGAGATCCTCGACACTCACAAACGGCAGGTTGATTGCCTGGTTGCAACCAACACCGGCGAGGGTTTGCTGGAGCACCCGGAACCGGCGCTGCTCGCGCGTCTGGCCACCCCACGGGCCTGTCGGAAGGGTCGCCGCGAAGTTGTCGAATCCGTGGATCCTGGCGATCTCCTCCACCAGGTCCGCCACCCGGCTCAGATCGGGTCGGAACGTCGGCACCGTGACGAGAATCGGATCGCGCCCCTCAATCCCCAACTCCAGGCGTTTCAGAAGTCCGGCGATGTAATCCTCGTCGAAGCCGGGGCCGAGAATCCGCTCCACGTCGTGTGAAGTGATCTCGATGACCACCGGTTCGATCACCGTCGCCAACTCGTCGACGGCCCCTTCGAGCACTTCTCCGCCACCGATCATGGCCACCAAGGCGCTCGCTCGCCTATTGGCGAGGTTGGCCAGGTTCGGGTCGACCCCACGTTCAAAACGGGTCGAGGCCTCGGAGCGCAGGTTGTGGCGCCGGGACATGCCCATGATGGTTGGTGGATGCCATGACGCCGCCTCCATCAGAACTCGTCCGGTCGCGTCGGAGACCTCGCTGCGGGCACCTCCCATCGTGCCTGACATCGAGGTTGGCCCGGCACTGTCGTAGATGATCAGGTCGTCTTCGGAGAGAGATCGCTCGTCGCCGTCGAGAGTCACAAGGGACTCTCCGGTAACCGCCCGTTTGATGGTCAGGCGGTTGCCGACGATGGAATCGGCATCGAAGGCGTGAAGGGGATGTCCCAGCTCGAACATAACGTAGTTGGTCACGTCGACGACGTTGGAGATGGAGCGGACACCAACCTTGTTGAGCCGGTGACGCATCCACAGCGGCGCCGGTCCGATAGTGACCCCGGTTATCTCGCGGGCTGTGAAGCGGGGACATCCGGCCGGGGCCTCAATCGACACTTCGATCTCCGTCCTGCCCTCCACGGTCTCCATCTCGATCTCGGGAACTCGATATCCGACATCGAAGTATGCGGCCAGATCCCTGGCCACGCCCATGATCGACATGGCGTCGGCACGGTTGGGGGTCACTTCGAGATCGAAGACGACGTCTGGCAGCTCGACCTGATCCGAGAAGGGCGAGCCGAGTTCGGGGTCACCGTCCAGAACCAGGATGCCGGCGTGGTCCTCACCCAACCCGAGTTCACTCTCCGAGCAGATCATTCCGTTGGACTCGACACCGCGGATGGTTCGCTGTCCGATCTCGAAATCACCCGGCAGTACAGCCCCGGGCTTGGCCACAGCCACTATTGCGCCCTCTTCGAAATTCCAGGCTCCACAGATGATCTGCTCCGGGCCAGAGCCGGTGTCGACCTGGCAAACCCGAACCTTGTCGGCGTCCGGGTGAGCGGCAATCTCGGTGACCCGGCCCACATAGACCTCGGACCAGTCGGCCTCCAGCATCTCGACCCCCTCGACGGTGAGGCCGAGCATGTCGAAGGCATAGGTCAGTTCGTCGACGTCGGTGGTGGGCAGGTCGACGAACTCCTGGAGCCATTTCAGAGGCACCCGCACTAGTGCACCCCCATCAGAACTGCTCCAGGAATCGGATGTCGTTATCGATGAAGTGCCGCATCGAGTTGATCCCATGTCTGACCATGGCCAGCCGCTCGGGACCCATTCCAAAGGCGAAGCCGCTGACTTCGTTCGGGTCGTAGCCGACCGCCTCGAGGACGTTGGGGTCGACCATGCCGCAACCGAGAAGCTCGAGCCATCCAGCCCCGCCGCACACCCGGCAACCCGGCTCGCCACCGTCGCAAAGGAAACAGGAGACGTCCAACTCGGCGCTGGGCTCGGTGAACGGGAAGAAGTGAGGCCGGAGACGCACGGTCGAGTCGGGTCCGAAGAACTCTCTTGCGAAATGGAGAAGCGTCCCCTTGAGATCGCTGAACACGATGTTCGAGTCGACGGCGAGCCCTTCGATTTGATGAAAGACTGGGAGGTGAGTGGCATCGATCGTGTCGGTCCGGTAGGTCCTCCCGGGAGCGACGATGAAGACTGGAGGTTGGTGCTTTTCCATCCAGCGTGCCTGTACCGGTGATGTCTGCGTGCGCAGAAGCACCTCGTCTTCGGGTTTCCCCCAGTCGAGGTACATGGTGTCCGACTCGAGACGTGCCGGATGAGTCGGCGGTGTGTTTAGAGCGTCGAAGTTATACCAACCCAACTCTGCCTCGGGCCCGTCAGCCACGCGGTACCCAAGACCGATGAATATGTCGACGACCTCATCGATGGTCTGCTGCACGAGATGGAGGGACCCGGATCGGAATGAGACTGCCTCGAGCGTCACATCGATGGCCTCTTCCCTCAGCCTGACCTCTTCGTCGGCGGCCTCAAGTTCGGCGCGTCGTCGGGTCAGCAGTTCCCCGATGCGGGTGTTCGCTTCGTTGAGTTTGGCGCCAACCTTCGGACGATCTTCCGGGTCGAGGGTTCCCATCGATCGCCGCACTGCGTCCACAGCGGAACCCTTCCCCAGGAGCTGTGATTCGACTGCGTCGAGAGCGGCGAGGGAGTCAGCTGCGGCGATCGCCGAGGGGGCGTCGTCAATCGCGCGGCTGAGAGAGGATATGGCGTCCATGTGCAGCGGCAGGTTAGACCCGGTGCTGAGGCTGTCCGGGCGCTTTGGACAGCTCGTGAACGAGTATCCCGGCAGCCACGGCCGCATTCAGACTTTCGGTGGCTCCGGTGGTCGCAATCGTCACCATGCGATCCGCTCCTTGAACGATGGCTGCCGGCAGTCCCGAGGCCTCTTCGCCTATGAGGAGGGCTATCGGGTCGCGACTGATGCGGGTCGGTGGTTCGCCACCTTCTACCACCGACGCCACAACCCGACGGGGGGCAAGGTCGTCCAGAGAGCGCACGGCAGTGATTGAAGTCTGAAACTGCCCGGCAGCACCGGATCTGAGACACTTGGGCGACCAGGGATCGGCCGTTCCCGGCACATGTGCGAACGACCACCCATAAGCAGCAGCAGTTCTTATGAGCGTTCCCACATTTCCCGGGTCCGACACCCCCCAAGCGACCAGCAGATCCGACTCAGGTTCCGGGCTGCCGGCTTCGATCTCGACTACTGCAATCGGGCCACGCGGAGTCTCCGTCCCTGCCAGGCGCTGCAATCCTCGCTCATCGACCCAGTAGACGTCGACACCGGCCTTGGCCGCAATGCTCAATGCCTTTGGGTCATCCTCGGTGGCGAAGATAAGGTGCAGTCGGGCACCGGAGGCGACTGCGTCGCTGATCAGGTTGGGGCCCTCCAGAAGAGAACGCCCTGTTTCGCGACGGTGTTTGGCGCGATGAAGCCGGGACGCGTCCACCACCGATTTACTGCGGTGGTTGCGTACCGGCTCCATTGATCAGCCCTGTTTCGCTACCTCGACGAGTTGAGTGAAGGCGTCTGGATCGTTGACTGCCATGTCGGCAAGCATCTTGCGGTCGACTTCGACTTCGGCGGCCTTGAGGCCGGCGATGAACTGGCTGTAGGTGGTCCCGTTCTGGCGGGCAGCAGCGTTGATGCGTGCAATCCAGAGCTTGCGGAACTCGCCCTTGCGGGCACGACGATCGCGGTAGGCGTCCTGCATTGCATGCATGACCTGCTCGTTCGCCGTCCGGTAGCGGCGACTACGCGCCCCTTTGTAGCCCTTGGCGCGATCGAGCACCTTCTTATGTGACTTCTTGGCGTGAACTGCACGCTTGACACGAGCCATCTCTTACCTCCCGCTCAGCGTCCGAGCTGCTTCTTGATGACCTTGGCGTCGCCAGGAGCCATTTCGACCTCACCGGAGCGTCTCCGGTAGGTGCTCTTTCCTTTTGCCAGGCGCAGATGTCCGCGACCCGCCTGCCGACGCATGTATTTGCCGGTTCCGGTCACTTTGATGCGCTTCTTGGCGCCGCTATGCGTTTTCATTTTTGGCACGGCGTCCTCCTATTCCTCTTCCTGCTTTTCGGCAACAATCTTTCTGGGCTTTGGTCGGCGCACGGGCGCCAGAACCATCGTCATCGATCCGCCTTCGACCTTCGGTGGCTGTTCGATCGTTCCGTCCTCGGATACCTCTTCAGCCAAACGGTGCATCAGATTCCTGCCGAATTCGGGCCGCTCTCGTTCGCGCCCCCTGAATCGGATGTTGACCTTGACCTTGTCACCACCCTGAAGGAAATCCCGAGCCTTTCGCTCGGTTATCTCGAAATCGTGCTCTCCGATACGAACTCTCATTCGGAGCTCTTTGATCGTCGTGCGGGTCTGCTTCTTACGAGCCTCGCGCTGTTTGACGGATTGTTCGTACTTGTATCTTCCGTAATCCATCAATCTGCAGACCGGGGGTTTGGCATTGGGCGCGACCTCGACGAGGTCGAGATCCAGTTGTTCCGCTAACCAAAGCGCCTCGTTGATCTTCTTGACTCCGATCTGCTCTCCATCGGGCGCCACAACCCGGACCTCTTTGGCCCTGATGGCGCCGTTCACGCGCAGTTCGCTGATGCTGATACCTCCTGATGTTGCAAATAAAAAGCAGCAGGCGAAAACCTGCTGCGACGTGCCGGACCAACCGGACTCTTTGGGACCTCGGCTCGCTGTGGACGCCTACGGCGTGCCTTGCGGCCGGGTGGGGAAGCAGCAGCCTCCGCTCTTGCTTTCTCTATTGTTCTAGAGAGGATACCAGCGGGCCCGGATGATCCAATATTGACTCAGGCCTGACGCAATTGGGCTAGGGCCGAGGCCGTTTGGATGGCTGCATCGACGGCTTCCGTACCCTTGTTGTTGGCACCGCTTCCCGCCCGGGAGGCGGCGTCCTCGAAGTCGTGGACTGCCAGGATGGCATTGCCGACCGGCACACCGGTCTTCAGGGCCGCTTCGGCGATCCCCCGGTTCGACTCACGGACAACGATGTCGTAGTGGTCGGTCTCCCCCTTGATGACGGTTCCGATGGCTACGACGGCGTCGCACCCTTTGTCCATGAGTGCCTTGGTGGCAATGGGCAGCTCCAAGGCTCCAGGAACCCTCATGACGGTCACGGTGTCGACTCCGAGGTCCGCGCATCGTTGGTTGGCTGCGTCGAGGAGCCGGTCGGTTATCGCCTGATTCCACGAGGCCACGGCGATGCCGACGTGCATGTTGTGGCCGTCGAGAGAACCTTCGATCACTCTTCTTCCTCTATTCGGTGACCCAGCCGTTCGGCCTTGGTCTGGAGGTATCTCTCGTTCTCGGAATTGGGATCGACGTTCAGCGGAATCTGTTCCAGGATCGACAGGCCGTACCCCTCGATTCCGGCTCGTTTGGTCGGATTGTTGGTCATGAGACGCATCGAGCGCACGCCGAGGTCATAGAGAATCTGGGCACCCACCCCGTAGTCCCTCGAATCGACCGGCAGCCCGAGATGAACATTGGCATCAACCGTGTCCAGTCCTTCGTCCTGGAGCCGATACGCGGCCAATTTGTGAAGCAGCCCGATGCCTCTGCCTTCATGACCCCGGATGTAGAGAACCACTCCCCTGCCCTCCTCCGCCACCTGTGCCAGAGCCGCGTCGAGCTGCTCGCCACAATCACAGCGAAGACTTCCGAAAACGTCCCCGGTAAGGCACTCAGAGTGGACCCTGGTGAGAACGGCCTCGCCGGAGCCGATGTCCCCCATGGTCAGGGCCATGTGCTGGCGATCGTCGATCAGCGACTTGTAGCCCACGGCGGTAAAGGTGCCATAGGCAGTGGGAACCCGGGCTTCGACGACTCTCTCGACCAGTTTTTCCTGCTCGCGCCGATATGCGATCAAGTCGGCGATGGTGCCCATCAGGATCTCGTGTTCCTTGGCAAACCGATCGAGGTCAGAGAGGCGGGCAACGCTGCCGTCGTCGTTCATCACCTCGGCGAGGACCCCCGCCGGGTACTTCCCGGCGAGGCGGGCAAGGTCCACAGCAGCCTCGGTGTGCCCGGCTCGCTTCAGCGTGCCACCCTCCTCGGCTCGAAGGGGATACATGTGTCCCGGGCGGGCAAGATCTAGCGGCTTGGTGCGGGGATCGATGACTGCGGAGATCGTTCGGCTGCGGTCGGCGGCTGAAATGCCGGTCGTGGTCCCTTCGGCTACGTCGACGGAGACGGTGAAGGCAGTACGTCGGACATCGGTATTCCTGGCGACCATCATCGGCAGCTTCAACTCGTCGAGTCGGTCGCCAATGATCGGAAGACAGATGATCCCGCTGGTGTAGCGGAGTAGGAACCCGATCTTGTCGGGCGTGACATCCTCGGCGGCGAAGATGAGATCGCCTTCATTCTCGCGATCCTCATCGTCCACCATGATGACCACCTCGCCGTCGGCGATGGCGTTGATGATGTCTTCTATCGGGGCAAAGGTCACTTGTGGGCTTTCGTGAGACGTTCGACGTATTTCGCGAGCACGTCGGTCTCCAGATTGACGGTGTCGCCCACCGACCGCAACCCGAGCGTGGTCACCTCGAGGGTGTGGGGGATCAGCGCGACGCTGAACGTGCGCTCACCGACGTCGGCCACTGTCAGGCTCACTCCATCGAGGGTGACGGAGCCCTTCTCAACGACGTAGGCCATGAGTTCATCGTCTGCGGCAACCGTGATGACCGTTCCCCCCTCGTCGACAGTGACCGAGTGAATGGAACCCGTGCCATCCACGTGGCCCTGGACGATGTGCCCGTCGAATCTGCCATCGGCCCGCATGGGGCGCTCGAGGTTCACCCTGGCTCCAGGAGTGGCCTGCCCGAGGTTGGTGCGGCTCAGGGTCTCCGGAATCACATCGACGGCAATCGAATCGTCGTCGGCTTCGACAGTCGTGAGGCACACACCGTTGACTGCGATCGAGGCTCCGATCCGAAGACTCCCCAGGCCTGGGGCGCGGAGGACGAGACGTCGCCCTGTCGGAGTGGGGAGGGTTTCGGAGACCGTCCCTATCTGCTCAACGATTCCTGTGAACAACTACTGAACCTCGAAATCAACTCTGACATCTCCGTCGAGCGTATGCACCCCGGAGATGGATACCTGAATCGAATCATCGAAAGTGGCAAACGCACCCGCGATCGGCGACATTCCTCCCCCGCCGGCGATTTGGCTTCCGATGTATACGACGCCCCGTGAGACGACCCCCGAATCCAACCATGACCGTGCCAGAGTTGGACCTCCCTCGACGAGAAGGTCGAGTAACCCGGCGTCGGCCAGCGCAACGCAGCTGGCCCTCGGGTCGGGGCGACCCGCCGCTCCCGCGACCTCGATCAACTCGCCCGAAGGTAACGAGCGCTCGAATGCAGAAATCACTATCGGCTCCCGATCCCAAATGGCCGACGTCGTCGGAAGGTCACCAGCACCGGCGATTATGACCGCTCTTGGCTGGGCACCCTGGTACGTCGACAGCCGCACGTCGAGCCGTGGGTCGTCGACACGCAGGGTCCCCGAACCCACTACGACGGCATCGGCCGCGGCACGCAGCCCATGCGCATCCTCTCGGGCTGCGGTGTTGGTGATCCACTTCGAAGTGCCATCCAGCGCCGCTACGGCTCCGTCGAGCGTCATGGCGTACTTGAGGGTGACCAACGGGAACCCCGTCTCGCGGTGATGGAAGTAGGCCCGGTCGACGGCCCTGCCCTCTGTTTGGTCGGTAGCAATGGTCACCTCGATTCCGGCACCCCGCAGTGCTCCGACACCCGTTCCTGCAACACGCGGGTCGGGGTCGATGGCGGCAACGACGACCGACGCCACACGGGCGGCGATAAGGGCGTCGCTACACGGCGGAGTCAGGCCTGTGTGCGAACAGGGCTCGAGAGTCACATAGACGGTGGAGCCGACGGCCGACTCCCCGGCCTGATTCAGGGCGGCGACCTCCGCGTGGTCGTGGCCCGGTCCAACATGAAATCCCTCACCGACGATCACACCGTCCCGTACGACGACCGCTCCTACACGGGGATTTGGGTGTGGGTGATGCCCGCCGGCCAGCGCCAGGGCGCGCTGCATGAAACCTCTACCCGCCACTAAGGAGCCCGCTACGCCGTGCGGCGGTCGATGCGGTATGTGGATCCGGGCTGCTTCTTCGCGAACTCTTTCATCTCCACCGCAATCGCCGACGCCTCCCACTGGGTGCCGATATCTCGCACGTCGGTG
>JAYEGJ010000180.1:0-4443 GCA_034658975.1 Actinomycetota bacterium | reverse complement strand
CAAAAACCGGAACGATGTCCTGAGCCTTTCCCGGAACGATGTCCTGAGCCATCCCCCGTACTACGTATCACGTACTACGTATCACGTACTACGTATTGGAGTCCCCTCAGGACATCGTTCACGGTTTTCCATCAGGACATCGTTCACGCTTCGATGATTGACACGTGTCGAGTGTGGAGGTCATCGTGGTCGAGGTGTTCGATTCGGAGCTGGCTCGCCGGCAGCGTGCGATCGAGTTGGTCAACAGCGGTGTGGCGAAAGCCGAAACCGCCCGGCGGGTAGGGCGATCCCGCCGATGGGTGATCAAATGGGTCGCCCGGTGGGACGCTGACGGCGCTGCGGGTCTCGTTGACCGGCCACGGGTACCCCATACCCAACCCACCAAAACGTCTCAACGGGTCGTCAATGAGGTCCTCAAGATGCGTGCCCGGCTCGAAGCGATCCCGGAAGCGAACATCGGCGGGTTGAGCGTCCTTGCGGCAATGGAACGGCAACGGTTCGAACCGTTACCGTCGGTAGCGACCATCGAACGGATCCTCAGCGATGCCGGAGTCACCCGGCCAACGGGGAAACGCGACCGACGCTCCGGGGTGTCGTTGCCGCTGCCCAAGGTGACCGCACCCGGTATCTGGCAACAAGCCGACTGGATCCAAGACCGCTACCTCGAAGGCGGGATCCGGTTCCAGTCTCTCCAAATCGCCGACGTCGGGTCCCACGGCATCGCCTCGGGCCAATACCTCGACCGTAAGCTCCTCACCGCAGTCACCTTCGTCATCGAACACGCCTGGCCCACCCTGTCGATCCCGGCCGCGATGGGTATCGACAACGCGTTCGTCAAGACCAGTCACCCCAACAACCCGTTCACCGTCTGGACCCGGATCTGTCTGTGGTTCGGCGTTGAAGTCATCGTCTCCCCACCCGGCTCCCACGGCTGGACCAACCACATCGAAGCGGTCAATCACCAATGGCAACGAGCCACCATCTGGGCCCAACACTTCACCAGCCTCGAAGACCTCCGCGCCGGATCCGACCGGGCCTGCTGGTGGCTCAACCACCACCGAGCCATCTTGAACCCCGACACGCACGGCACCCGCTACCCCGCTGAATACATCGCCAACCACACCCACCAACTCACCTGGCCACCAGCGATCACGATCGCTGACCACCTCGACAAAAAGGGACACCTCACCATCCCACTCGCTGCGGGACGCATCACCTACCTGCGTTACGTCACCGAACACCACACCATCGAAGTCGCTAACACCACCTGGCCGGTCCCTCCCACCATCTCCACCGGCGGGCTCGTCACCGCCACCATCACCACCCAAGACCACGCCTTGACCATCACCCACCACGGCGAACCCGCCGCCACCTACAACTACCCGATCAAACACCCCATCGCCAACCCCTACCACCCACCCACCGAACACAGCCTCCTCCACCACGTGTAACCGATCTCCTCAAGGCCATAAGCGCGCTACAAACCGTGAACGATCTCCCGAGGGTTCCCCGATACGTAGTACGTAGTACGCCGCCCAACTCCGGCCGTCCCGGCCGGAGTTGGGCGGCTGGAAACGGACACCTAGACTCGCCGCCGGTAGCGGCCTTGCGCGGCCGACCCCTATGCCGAGGAACATCGACGCGTGCTGAACGAGTACTTCGCCGACTACATCACGGTGGCACTGTTCCTCGCTGCCGGATTGGGTCTCGTGGCCGGGGCCATCGCCGCCTCCCACGTCATCGCCCCGTCCCCACCCCGCAACATCTTCAAAGAGACCGCTTACGAGTCCGGCATCGAACCGATCGGAGGTGGCTGGAACCAGAGCCACATCCGCTACTACATCTTCGCTCTGCTGTTCCTCATCTTCGATGTCGAGGCGGTTTTCATCTTCCCCTGGGCGGTCAACATCGACACGTTCAAGGCCGCCGGCCAGGGCGGTCTCGTTCTCTTCGAGATGGTCTTTTTCGTGTTGATCTTGATGCTCGGCCTCATCTACGCCATCCGGAAGGGGGTTCTCCGGTGGGAGTGATCGAGAAGTTCGGAGACGTCAAACCCGTTTCCTGGCTCCTGAACTGGTCCCGGAAATACTCCCTGTGGTACTTCCAGTTCGGCCTTGCCTGTTGCGCCATCGAGGTCATGGCGGTTTCGAGCCCTCGTTACGACTTCATGAGATTCGGGATCGTTCCCCTGCCTGCGTCGCCTCGCCAGGCCGATCTGATGGTGGTTGCCGGGACGGTGACCGACAAGATGGCTCCGGCGATCAAACGCCTCTACGAGCAGATGCCCGACCCCAAGTACATCATCTCGATGGGTTCCTGCTCGAACAGCGGCGGTCCCTACTGGGATTCGTACTCGGTCACGAAGGGTGTCGACCAGATCATGCCGGTCGATGTCTACGTGCCGGGGTGCCCTCCGCGTCCCGAGGCGCTGCTCGAGGGCATCGTGATGCTCCAGGAGAAGATCACCAACGAAAGCCCCAAAGAGAAGTGGATCGAGATTGACCAGTCGGCCTGATACCACGGGTGTCGCCACCGAGGACGGTTTCACCGGCTACGCCGCCGGGTTGGCGGAGCGCGTCGGAGCGGTGGGTTGGGTGGCAGAGTTCGACACGGTCCGCATCTACGTCGAGCGCGACATGTGGGTCGAAACGATCCGGCGAACGCGGGACGAAGAGGGACTGACGTTCTTCTCATGGCTCGCGGGCGTCGATTGGTCGAAGGAATCCGCAGTCGGTGAGGGTGTCGGAGATCCCGACGAACTCCGGGAACGCTACGAGGTCATCTGCAGGCTCTCGTCCGTGGAGAACTCGGATGCGGCCCACTTCATCACGGAACTTCCCAAGGACGACGCCGTGCTCGACACCATCGTCCCCCTCTTCGCCGGCGCGGCGTGGCACGAGCGCGAAACCCACGAGATGTTCGGCATCGACTTCCGCGGGCACCCGAACCTCACCAAGCTCTATCTACCGGACGGTTTCGTGGGCCATCCCCTTCGGAAGTCGTTTCCGCTCCTGACCCGTGAGATCAAGCCGTGGCCCGGGGACGTCGACGTCGAGCCGATGCCGTCGCCGGACAAGCCGCTCACCGAGAACCTCGAAGCCGGTGACGGCGGGGGTGGGACGTGAGCCAGGCCATGATGCATCGTTCGGAGGTCGCCGTCTCGGTCGAGCTGCAGACACCCGACATGACGCTCAACATCGGACCCCAACACCCCTCGACCCACGGGGTGCTCCGCCTCGTGGCCCGGGTGGACGGTGAGCGGATCCAGGGGGTGGAGCCCGTCATCGGCTACATGCACCGCGGCTACGAGAAGCTCGCCGAGGTTCGCACCTATGCCCAGATGAACGCGCTCGTGAACCGGATCGACTGGGTGTCCGGATTCGCCAGCGAGGTGCCGTTCATCCGGGCCGTCGAGAAGCTCACCGGCATCGAGGCTCCGGAACGGGCGCAGTGGATCCGCCTCATCCTCACCGAACTGTTCCGCATCTCTTCCCACCTTGTTTTCACGTCGTCGTATCCGCTCGAGCTCGGCGCCACGACACCGTTGTTCCACGCCCTCCGTGAGCGGGAACGGGTCCTGGAACTGATCGAGAGCGTCACCGGTGGGCGTTTCCACCCCAACTTCAACCGGGTGGGGGGCATCAAGCCGAATGCCGGCGGGGGATCCAATCAGAAGAAGGTCTCGATGGACCTGCCGGCGGGGTTCTTCGAACAGACCCGTGCGGCGATGGTGAGCGTCCTCGAAGCCTGCGACGATCTCGACACGCTCGTGACCGGCAACGAGGTTTTCAAGGCGCGCACCCTCGGTGTCGGAGTCATTCCGGCCGACAAGGCCATCGAATACGGGCTTTCGGGGCCCAACCTGCGTGCGTCGGGCGTTCCCTACGACCTCCGCAAGGTCGAGAACCTGCTTCCCTACGATCAGGTCGAGTTCGACGTCGTATTCCGGGAGGACGGTGACTGCTACGACCGCTACCTGGTGCGACTCAACGAGATCCGCGAGGCGGCCAAGATCGTCGTCCAGGCGGTCGACAAGATCGGACCCGGTCCGTTGCAGTCCAAGGTCCCCCGGGTGTTGAAGGTGCCGAAGGGCCAGATCTACGTCAGGGGCGAGAACCCGAAGGGCGAATTCGGGTACTACGTCATCTCCGAAGGGGGGAAGATCCCGTACCGCCTCAAGATCCGTTCCACATCGTTCAGCAACCTCTCGATCCTCCCCTGGGTCCTCGAGGGAACCCTCGTCCCCGACCTAGTCGCCATCATGGGAAGCCTCGACTTCGTACTCGGAGACGTAGACCGATGAGAGAGTCCAGAGTCGAGAGTCGAGAGTCCAGAGTCGAGAGTCGAGAGTCGAGAGTCCAGAGCAGCGTCTCCTCCCCCGGAGGGAGTGTCGCTTTACCGGCGTTGGGGGCGGTGTGGGTGTCGTTGGTGGGTTGTGGCCCG
>JAYEGJ010000179.1:0-4550 GCA_034658975.1 Actinomycetota bacterium | reverse complement strand
GTCGAGGAGTCCTTCGCGGACCTCGAGGTCCTCTTCGGGGATCTGCTCTTCGTCACGACGGCGGCGATTGCGGCGTCGCTGTCCTTGATCTCCCTGTCCTTGATCTCCCTGTCCCTGGCCGCCTTGTCTCTGGCCGCCTTGTCTCTGGCTTTGTCTCTGGCCGTCATGCTGACGCTGACCGCCATCCCTGGACTTGGGGGAGTCCTTTTCATCACCAGACTTCTCGGTACGTGGCGTTGCCTTGGGAAGATCGACCGCGTCGATCGGGGCAGCCTCGGCCACCTGACCGGTGTCTATGAGCGCGGTGATCAACTTGGACTTTTGGAGTCCATCGGTCTCGATACCGGCCGTGGAGGCGATCGTTCTCAGTTCGTCGATTGACTTGCTCTGAAGTTGAGCTCGTGTGGTCATTGGATCCTTCGTAGTCGTTCCCACTGGGGGATGATCGGATCGGGAAATCCCTCCACGCAGCAAACAAAGGACGTGCCTCTGAGAGGAACTGCATGTGGGTGGTTGCCGAGTCCCAAGGCCGGCAACTGATGTAATCGTAGCCGTTTGCCGTGTCAGCGCAAAGCTACACCCGATTTGTTTATCGGATCAGGGCTGCCAGATCTGAAGGATCAGCGTCGATTGTCATCATGCGCTCAGGCAGATCGAAGAGCCTGTCGAGAGGCTCGGGCATCGGCGGCGGGGAGCCGATCGCCTCTCCGACTGCGTCGCCGAATTTCACGGGGTGGGCGGTGGAGACCACCAGTTGGGGCCTGTCGGTGAGGGTTTCTGCCCCGGCGCGCCATGCGGTCGCGGTGTGGGTGTCGATGATGTATCCGTGGTCTCTATGAACCCGGGCAATCGTCTGCCGGATCTCGTCATCTGTCGACCATCCGGCCTCGAACTCTTCGCTCGGGTCGGCGACGAACCGCTCGAGATTGGACGGAATCGCAATGTCCATCGCCGGGGCCGTAGTCGCCACGACGCCGTCCGGCCCGGCGTCGTCGCCATGGATCAGGTCGGCAAGCATGTGATTGGCGTTGTTGGCAATCGTGATGGTCTCGATGGGAACGCCCATCTGCTTGGCGGTCCAGCACGAGTACACGTTGCCAAAGTTGCCGGTGGGGACCACAACGTCGAAAGGCTCTCCCATCCGAGCGCCCGCATGGATGTAGTAGCCGACCTGGCAGGCGATGCGAGCCCAGTTGATGGAGTTGATCGCCAGCAGATCCGGGTTGGCGGCAAAGGCGTCCTTGATCATTGCCTGACAGTCGTCGAACGTGCCGCGAACGGCCACCGCGGTGACGTTCAGGTCGGGAACGGTCGTCATTTGACGTCTTTGAAACTCCGACACCTTCCCCTCGGGAAACAGAATGACAACCTCCAAGTGGTGCGACTTGCGGCAGGCCTCGATCGCCGCAGATCCGGTGTCTCCACTGGTCGCACCGAGAATGGTGCCGTGCTCGACCTCGCGGTCGAGGAGACGTGCGACAACCTGGAGGGCATGATCCTTGAAGGAGAGGGTGGGTCCCCAGAAGAGCTCCAGGACACGGCGTTCCCCGACCTCACGAATGGGGGCGATCTGGGGGTGATCGAAGCGGGCGGCCGCCCCAATGACGGCACCCTCAACGTCCTCGGCGCCGAAAAGGCCAAGCGAGCCCACGATGGAATCCTGGTACGACCACTGTGTCCAGTCTTCAGGAAGCGACGGAGTGGCCACGGGTACGTAGAGGCCGCCATCCGGCGCCAGTCCGGTCAGCATCGCCGTAACGAAGTCGACCTCCGGGGCCTGGCCTCTGGTGGATACGTATCTCAAAGCCGTCTTCTCTCGATTATTGCCAGATGCTCCCGGTCCTTGGGACGATCAAATAGCTGTTTATAGGCGACGATGTGCTCGAGGCGCACGCAAGGTATCCCGTCGATCATCTCGGCGGTGTCGATCATCTCATTGATGTCGGAGTCTCCGTAGGCCCAGGTCCGGCCGACGGTCACTCTCTCGCCGATCTCCACGATCTCGTTCCCGTCCTCCGGAAGGGCCGCCATCGTCCCCGCAGCCTTCGCCTTCTCCCACGCCGGGCCCCGGGACAGGACATCCACGTCGCCGATGTCGCTTATCCAGCCGCGCAGCAGAAGTGGGCCGCTTCCGAACAGAGCCCAGTCCCCCACCGGCAAGTCGAGGTCGATCAGCTCACGGATGTACGGATGCACCCGTCGATTGTGTCACACCTTCAGGTACCCGAAGACGCCAGGTCCGTGCCTCCCTTGAAGGCTTGTCGCCATCCGACCCGACGCGTCGTCTGGGTGATGCCACCGAGATATACCCGAGCCGCGAAACGGACCATGAGGCCCGTTGCCAGCACCATCATTGCGATTGACAACGCAACCTCCCACCCATCGACCGACCCATGGGCAATCCGGCCCGGCATGAGCAGCGGAGTCCAAAAAGGGATCAACGAGAGCACTCTGAGAAGCGTCTCGGCGCCTGCGGAAAAGGCGATGACGCCGACCACGTATCCCAGTCCGGGAAGGATGTTCAAAGGAGTTATGACGCTGCCGGCTTCTTGAGAGTCGGCCGCCAGGGATCCTGACGCTGCGTACAGGCTCCCATAGAACCCGTAGCCGATGAGGAACCATGCCAGCAGCCAGACCCAGGTAGTCCCAGCGACAGCAGGAATCTCGATGTCGGTCAGAAAGGATCCGACCAGCAGACCGGCGGCCCCGACGATCACCATTTGGGCCAACCCCATCCCGCCGAGGCTGAGCATCTTCGCGGTGAGTAGCTGACCGGGGGTGATGGCCCCGAGGATCAGCTCGGCTACCCGATTCGCCTTCTCCTCGACCACCCCATACGCGATCCATTGCCCGTAGGCGAGAATGGCAATGAACATCACGATCACGGTTATCACGGAAACCACGGCGATCGACTCGTCCCGCTCGTCGAAGTCGATCGTCTGACCGCTTATCGGGGCGAGCAGCAAGTCAATGTCTTCCTGACTCAGGCCGAGATCCCCGGCGGCCATGATGAGGTTCACGCCGCGCATTGCGGATGTGACGATCTCAGCCATCCACCCCGGCGTTCCCTCGGCCCAGAACACTTCGTGATAGCCAACGATCAGTGCGTCCAGCGAGCCGGACCGAAGCGCATCCTTACCTTCCTCGAGTTCGAATACCTCGACACCGAGGGTTGCTTCGGGGTCCATGCGCTCGACCATGGCCTGCTCGATCTCAACTCCGCTCTGATCGACTACACCTATGGCAAGGTGCGGAGGCCCGTCATCGGCTGTGGCAATTGAGGCGAGCAAGAGGCCGCCAACGACAATCACCACGGCCAGGGCGGTCGTGATCAGAAAAGCCTTGCGACGCGAATAGACCTCCCGCCAGATGGCGATCCGAACGAGACGCCACTCGCTCACGATGCCACTGCCTTTCTGAACACCTCGGACAGAGGAGGCGGCTCGTAGATGAACTGCGTCAATGAAGTACCGGTCATCAGGCGTGCCACGTCGTCGAGCCTCTCCCCGTCCCGAAGAAGGACACGAATTCGTCCACCGGCCTGGGAGACGATCTCGGCGTCGGGAAGTCCCGATACCCAAGACGTGTCATCGCCGGTGACTTCGACGTATCGAACCTTCGAAGCCGCACGGAGATCGTCCACCACTCCCTCCAGAACCACGCGGCCTTCGTGCATGATCGTCACTTCCTGGCAAAGGTCCTCGACAACGTCGAGTTGGTGACTCGAGAAGAGAATGGCTTTCCCCTGATCCGCCAAGTCGGCCAGCACCCCCGCCATGAACTCCGCCGCGATCGGATCAAGACCGGCGAAAGGCTCGTCGAGGATCACCATGTCGGGATCGTGGAGCAACGCTGCAATCAACTGCACCCGCTGCTGATTCCCGTGCGACAACTCGCCGACCTTCGAAGTGGATCGGTCTTCCAGTGAGAACTCCGCGAGCCATCGGTCGGAGGCCTCCGCCGCGGCCTTGGTGGTCATGCCGTGGAGTCGCCCCAGGTAGATGAGTTGCCATCTGACCTCGAGTTTGGGATAGAGGCCGCGCTCCTCTGGCATGTACCCGAATCGGCGCCGGACCGATTGATCGATGGCCTCCCCATGCCAGGACACGCCACCGGCATCCGGCCGGATCAGTCCGAAAACCCCGCGCATCAGGGTCGTCTTGCCGGCACCGTTGGGACCGAGAAGCCCCAGCATCTGGCCTGGCTTGACTATGAAGCTGCATCCGTCGAGGGCCGTCACCTCACCGAATGACTTGTGCAATCGGTCGATTCTGAGCACCTCCTTGATTGTCCGAGACGGTGAATCACCCACGTAGGGCAGAAGGTCACAACACGGAATGCCCGATTGGGACGGTCGAGGTTCGGGGCTTTCGCACCAAGAGAAGGACCAACGGCCCCTACCCGAACGGCCGCGTTCGTCGAACGATTAGGGGTGGAATCTACGCGGGAGCTTTACCCCTATGTCCTCTGATCGAGAAGATCTCTATACGACTGCGCGACGCCAATTTGAGCGCGCCATCCCCTATGTCCCTCCAGGGGATGGACATAGG
>JAYEGJ010000178.1:0-4573 GCA_034658975.1 Actinomycetota bacterium | reverse complement strand
ACGACGAGCTTCACGGCCGGGAACTCGAGATGCTCGATCCCCTTACCCGGAGCGATCCGAGGCGAATGAAGGAACTACTGCGCGACGATTTCGTCGAATTCGGCAGTTCAGGGCGCGTCTACGAGAAGAGAGTGCTGATCGACATGCTTGCCAAGGAGAGTCACGCCGAGGTCCTCATCCGCGACTTCTCCGTTCGCGAGCTCGCCCCATCCACCGCCCTCGTCACCTATCGGAGCGTGGGCCAGTCCGGACAGGAGGCACGCCGAAGCTCGATATGGGTAAAGGAGGCCGATGAGTGGCGCATGGTCTTCCACCAGGGCACCAGGATCCCGAATAGCTGGGGTCTGATTTCCTGAAGCTGCCTGGCCTCTATCGCCGGAGCTTCCGTAACCTCATTTCAGCTTGAGACAGTTCGAACTGATCCTGATGGCGGTGGCGCTTTTCGCCGTCCTGTGGCCGGCGGTGTTTGGTGTTCGCCCGCGACGGGGAGTAGTCGCTGTTCCCCTAATCGCGGCAGCCGGTGTCCAGCTGTTCGCCGAGGGCTTCCGGTGGCAATTGGTGCCTCTCTATGGGGTGGCCATTGGCCTCGCGATTGGGGACGTCATCTTCATCAAGCGCGATCTCGCATGGTCGAACCGAATTGTGAGAGGACTGTTCGGGCTTGCAGGTGTGGTGGCGTCGGTCGTTCCCGCGGTGATTCTGCCCGTGCCGGAGATGCCGCATCCTTCGGGACCTGAATCCATCGGGTCCATCACCTTCGAGTTGGTCGACCCGGAGAGGGAGGAACTCTATGGCGAGTCGCCGGGATCCCCCCGTCGCATCGTTGTACAGGCCTACTACCCGGCGACAGTCCAGAGCGGAGACCAGCCCATTCCCTGGTCTGCGGACTGGGAGGTCCTCGCTCCGGCGATGGCGCGTCTCCTGGGAATGCCTTCTTGGTTCCTGAATCACACGAAGTACACCGACTCCAACACCTATCAGGGTGCGGTTCCCGTCGACAGCACCTTCCCGGTCGTGATCTACAGCCATGGATGGACAGGATCGAGGAACATTGCTGTGAATCAGATCGAGACACTCGTGTCGAACGGATATCTCGTGCTGAGCATCGATCACACCTACGCGGCCGTGGTGACGGTCTTGGAGGACGGCCAGGTGGTCGAGTATGACCGCCTGGCGCTACCCGACGTCGAAGAGGTGGGTGACGAGGCGTATGGGGAAGCCTCCGAAATCCTTGTGGAGACGCTGGCCGGGGACATCACCCAGGTGATCGACGCACTCGAAGCGGGAGAAGAGGGCCCGATGGCCGGCATCGCCGAGAGCGCCGATCTGACACGGCTTGGGATCTACGGACACTCGACCGGTGGCGGTGCGGCCGTCAAGGTGTGCCTCGAAGACGAGCGATGTGACGCCGTGCTGGGTTTCGACGCTTGGGTGGAGCCGTTGCCGGACGGTGTCTTGAAGAACACTCCGACCCGTCCCGCCCTATTCATGAGGTCGGACGGCTGGCGGGGGACACCAAACGACTCGATCCTGCGCGGGCTGGCCGACCGCAATGAGGCAGTCACCTATTGGGTTGGTGTCGATGGCGCAGACCACAACGACTTCACATCGGCACCTCTCATGTCGCCTCTCGCCGGGACCTTCGGATTCAAGGGGCCGATCCCGCCCGGACGAATCATCCCGATAATCGACAACTATCTGCTCGGATTCTTTGACGTGTTCCTACTCGGTACCGGATCTGCCGCTCTCGAAGTTGTCGGCTTCGAAGAGGTTTCGGTCGAGCTGCTTGCGCCCTAACTCGCTTCGGCCTCGCTGCGCTCGAGGGGGAGGAAGCGGTCGCTTTGCTCCTGGGGGAGGAAACCGGGGAGTCGGGGTTATCCCTCTGGCTGCTGTTGGGTGCTTCCGGTCACCGACTGGCCTGGTTTCTCGCCGCGCTTTATGGCGTCGATGGTGGAGCCGAGCATGAGAGCATTCGTCTCTCCGATGATCTTGCCGACAACGATCCCGTTCTCGTCGATGAAGAAGGTTTCCGGGATGCCGAATACTCCGAATGCAATGGCGGTGCGGCTTCCCGGATCCTGGAGGTAGTGGGTCCACTCCGACGATCCCGCCTTGGCGAGGTAGTCGATTGAATCCTGGGGGCTCTCTTGATAGCTGATCTGGACGAATGTCACCCCATCGTCGCCGAAGGCGTCGGACGCGGCGACAAGGTCGGCATGCTCCGCCCTGCACTGAAGACACCACGAAGCAAAGAAGTTGACGACGATGATCTCGCCTTTCTGTTCTTGGAGGCTGAAGGTGGCATCCTCCTGAAGGGTCATCAGCTCGAACTCCGGCGCAGACTTCCCGATGAGAGGCGAGTCGACTAGTGCGGGGTCAGTCCCGAATCGCGAGGCCAGGACCACCGAAAGGACAACGGCGGCGATGACGCTCGCAAGGCCCACCCATCGAAGTGGCTTTCCGCTCATCGGCAGGGCTCGCCCGCACTCACAGCGGCAAGGTCCGTCTCAACGAGCTCCCTCGAGTCGTTGCCAAGATCGGGATCGGAGAGAACGGTGGCGAATAGGGCAGCGGCTCCTTCGGGGTCGTTGTTCCCACACCAGAGCACCTGAGCCTTCAGATAGGAAGCGGTCGAGGCCGACGGGTCGATAGCCAGAGCCTGGTCGAAAAGGCCAAGAGCAGCCTCGACTTCGGCGTTGCCGTCCCACGCCATCCAGCCCAGGCGTACCAGGGCTGTCACGACTTCGCCCGAAGTCGCGTTCGGTGCCTCGGCGACCGCCAGGTAATGGGGGAACGCCGAGCTGTAATCGTTGACTCCGTAGTAGCGCTCTGCGAGTGCGAGGCGCATCCCGCTCACCTGGGGGTTGTCGAGGTTCGCCGCGATAACGGCTTCCATCGTCTCGTTTGATACCTCATCGAGGTTCTCGACCTCTTGGTTCGCGACGCCGGCCGAGGTCCCGTCCCGGTCTTGCAGGAAGAAGCCGGCCACTACCACCGCACCTGAGATCGACCCGATGAGTATCAGGCCTCCAACGAGCGCACGGCGATTGCCTGATCCGGAGGGCAGCGCCTCGCCGGCAGGCTGTTCTTCGCCCGGATGCCTGCGCCACCACACAATCACCCCGGCGCCCAACATGAGCACGATCAGCGGTGCGATCCAGAGGGCGAGGGTGTTGCCGGCGGCCGGTGGATCGAGAAGCAACGCACCGCTGTACGAAGACAGCAGTTCGTCGATGATTGCTTCGTCGGTGGCACCCTCGGAGATGCGCTCCTCGACCAAGGCCATCATGTCGCGGGCCATGGTCGCCGGGGAATTCCAGATCGACTCACCCTGACACACGGGGCACTTGATCTGTTCCCCGATCGTCGCGGCCCGATCGGCTTCGGTAGGCGTCGTCAGCACGAGCGTCAGTACCACGACAGCAGCGATGGCGAGGACCCCAATAGTGAAGATGTTGCGGAGTCGTTCAGACATCAGCAGTTGGACGCTCCACGGCTTGCATCCGTTCCCTGCGCCGGGCACTCATCGACCAGAATCCGCCGGCAGCGATCACCGACCCACCAAGCCAGATGAGCCAGATCATGGGGGAGGTGTCGAAGGCGACGGTGGCTCCTTCGGAGTCGAGGTCCACGAGAGTGATGTAGAGGTCCCCTTTTAGGCCGCTCGATACGTCGGGCGTACTCACACCTGCGGTGTTCCCGCCGAAGAAATTGGCTGCCGGCTCCATGACTTCCATGAACTGGCCGTCCTTACTCACCTCGAGCCGGGCGCCTCGAGTCAGCTTGTTCGGATGCTGTTCCTGGAAAGGTGACACGTAGGTGACCGTGTAACTCTCGAACTCGACGGTATCGCCCGGGACCATGTCCACCTCGAGGTGTGATCCGAGGTTGGCGGCAAACGCGATCCCGACGACGAGCAGCGCCAGCCCGATGTGGCTGAGCTGACCTGCCCAGAACGGGGTGTCGCCACCGATGACAGTCTTGGTGGCCTCCCAAGGCCCGCTCTCTAGTTTGGATCGTCTTCGGCCGGCCTGCTCGATGAGGAGCCCCACGATGACGCCGATCACATAGGCGGCCAAGGTGACCGCGAGAACCACCCATCCGATCCGGGTGACAAGCAATGTCGTGAGGACACTGGCTCCGGCCGCAAACAGCAGGGGAGTGCGAAGCCGTTTCCAGAGGACGCTCCCGTCCGCCGACCCCCAAGGAGTCACCGGCCCCACCCCCATGACCAGGAGCAAAGCGAAGGAGAGGGGAACCGCCAGCCGATTGAAGAAGGGCTCACCCACGCCTACCTGAGTACCGGTGAACGCCTCGAGAAGAAGCGGATAAGTGGTCCCGATGAGCACCACGAACGCATAGACCGTGAGGAGGAGGTTGTTGGCGAGGAATGTGCCCTCTCTCGAGACGAACGAGTCGATCCGCGGCGCTGAGGAGACGATGTGGGCCCTCGTCGAGAACAGCGTGAACGACCCGACGAGCACCATGGCGAGGAATCCCAGCAGCACCGGCCCGATCGGCGACTGGGTGAAGGAGTGAACCGAGTTGATGGTCCCGGACCGGGTTAGGAAAG
>JAYEGJ010000177.1:0-4609 GCA_034658975.1 Actinomycetota bacterium | reverse complement strand
GGTGGATGGGAGGTGACGACCCGGCACCCCGGACTGTGGCGCCGGAGAGGACGCACCTTCACCGCCAGTCAGGTGGTGTTCTCGGCTGGCGCCCTGGGCACCACCAAGCTCCTCCTTGCCCTGGCCGAGAAGGGGCGTCTGCCCGCGATGTCGGATCGATTGGGCCACCTGGTTCGCACCAACTCCGAGATCATTCTGGGAGCGACCTCCCGCACCACCGATGTTGACTACTCGCGCGGTGTTGCGATCACATCGTCGATCCACCCCGAGCCACGTACCCACATCGAGCCGGTCCGCTACCCGAAGGGGAGCTCGGCAATGGGGTTGCTCGGAACGATCCTGACAAATGGTGGGGCGGGAATCCCGAGACCCCTCCGCTATCTGGGCAACATCCTTCGTCATCCCGTCGACTGGGTTCGCTCGTTGTCGGTGTGGAGGTGGGCGGAGCGGACAGTGATCTTGCTGGTGATGCAGAGCTATGACAACAGCCTCCAACTCTTTCGCAAGAAAGGTCTGTTCGGCCGTCGCGTGTCGTCACGCCAAGGACACGGCGAACCCAATCCGACCTACATCCCGGTCGCCAACGAGGCGGCCCGCCTCGCCGCCGAGGTCATGGGTGGAGACCCGAGAAGCGCCATCAACGAGGTCCTGCTCAATCGTCCAACGACGGCGCACATCCTCGGGGGCGCCTCGATCGGTGCCACCTCAGACACCGGCGTGATCGACGCCTATCACCGGATGTTCGGTCATCCAGGGCTACATGTGATCGACGGCGCTGCGGTCGGCGCCAATCTCGGGGTCAACCCCTCCTTGTCGATCACGGCAATGGCGGAGCGGGCCGTGGCGATGTGGCCCAACAAGGGCGACGAAGACCGCCGGCCCCCACTCGGATCTTCTTACCGGGCGTCTGCACCGGTAAGACCAGACTCACCGGCTGTCGATCCCGAGGTGTTGGGCCTCGACCCGTGGCACTAAGAACCTCAGGTTCCAGGCGCCATATCCGGCGCTAACCGCCTCGGGAAATTCTCCGAGGCCCCCGCGATCCGTTTCTCGAGGTTCTTAGACCCATATGTGGTCCTAAGAACCTGAGGTTTCTAGACCCAAGCTGTGGTCAGTCCAGGGTGCGCAGGTAGGCGGATACGTCGTAGAGGTCCTGATCGGACAACGACGGGTTGCCACCCTTGGGTGGCATGTCCACGCCCGTTTCATTCGCAGGATCCCCCGCTGAACGTCCTTCCTCGAGGAAGGCGACCAGTTCGGCATCATTCAAGCCGTCCACGAAAGCGTTGTTGTGGAGGTCCTTTCCGAGGCCATCGATTCCCGTGGCGTCGGGACCGTGACAGGTCGCACAGGTCGAGGCGTAAACATCTTCGCCCGCGGCCGCATCGCCCACAAGGCCTGACGAATCGCCGTTGTCCGAGCCTCCATCATCACCGTTGTCGGAGTCGCCTCCTCCACAGGCAGCGAGCACCATGACAAGTGCCGTCATGATTGCCAATAATCGTTTCATCGAATTCCTCCCTTTCTCAGATTGAATCATCCTAAAACACCTTGTTGTCGCTAGGGCCGAAGGACCCTTCACCCATCATCGCTCTCGTGTTCGGCGTCGTGGTCCTCCTCGTGATCCTCCATGTCATGCTCCTCTCCACCGTCCATGTCCATGTGGTGATGGCCGACGAGGCCATCCATTGCGGGAAGCTCTCTGACGGTTGCCCAGTCGATTACCTCGCCGTCCAGATCGGCCGCCGCTTTCATCGCCCGATCCATATTGGAGAAGGCGAGGATGCCGTGGCCCATAGGCGACGCCACGCCGAGGGTGGGAACGAAGTGAGCGGTCTCCGCCTCGACGAAGACCTTCTCTTCGAAGTCACTCACCCACACCGACGCCGTCTCCAGTTCGCCGGCCTCTCGCCCATGGATGATGAGGCCGCCGAGGTCATCGAAAACCTTCTCGGTGCCATCCTCGAGTCGATAGGAAGCAGCGAAGCGGGGATCGTCAATGATCATTCCGCACTCGATGCAGATGTCGCGACCGAGGTTGATCTCGGGTGGCCCGGTGCTGGTAGCAGCCGCCCCGCAGGCTGCGGACACCATCCCAATGACAAGCACCAAGCTGATCGTTCGCAATCGTCGTCTCAAAGATCCGCCTTTCCCACAAACCGACGCCAAGCCACCAAGGCCGGAACTGCCAGCCACAAGACGAGGACGATGAACAGGGCAATCCCCAGGGAATCGCCAAGAGTGTCGACAGCGAAGATCCCGGCCGGGCCGAGGGCGTCGAGAGACCCGGACAACGCAGTGAGAGCGGTGAGTCGAAACGCCTCGACCGGGTTGAGCAAAGCGATGCCGAAGAGAACAGACACCGGCATGCTGGTTGCCGCCGACGTGCCCATGAGGCCGAGATCTCCTATGAACACGAAGAACAGCCAGACGAAGACGGCGATGCCGAGGGCTGCACCAGATCGCGCCGCATAGGTGCTGATCAACATCCCGATGCCGAGCATCGCCACGGCCAAGACCCAGGAGACCAGGGCGATCCAGACGAACGGGCCGGTTCCACCCGACACCCCACGCGTTGCAGTCAGGACTCCGGCAATACCGAAGCCGGCACCGGCGGCAATCCCCAGAGCGGCCACATGACCCAGATAGATGCCCCAGAAGGCCTCCGTCCGACTTATCGGATGGCTCATCAGGAACCTCATGGCTCCACTCTCACGCTGGCCGGCAATGCTCAAGGCGCCCAGGGCCAGGCCCATCAGAGGAATGATGATTTGAACCAAGGTGACCAGCGAAGCGGCTGTCCTCCCGAACCCGGCGTGGCCGTTGATGGAGCTGCTGGGCAGAGCAATCATCACAAGCACGGCGGCGAGCCCTACGAACGCCACCACCCACATCCAGAACCAGCGGCTGCCGATGGTGCCTTTGAGTTCCTTCCGGGCGATCTTGAACACCGTGCCCATGTCGGCGCGCTCTAAGACTTCGACGGCCATCGTCGTCATCGCCACACCTCCAAGTCTTCGATCTCTATGCCTGCTGAATGCAGCGCAGCCACCGCCTTCCCCTTCTGCTGGGCAGAGACCTCGACGAGCACCCCCTTCGAGTTCTGACGTGCATTGAATCCGGCACTGTTGAGCACCGCAGCCGCCCTGGTGGCGGCATCAGCGTCCGTGATGAGATGAAGCCATGCCCGGATACCGAGTTCTTCTGCCAGGTCGTACGGAGCACACTCCGTGACCGTTCGGCCCGAATCCATCGCTATCACCCTGTCGACCAGCATCCCAACCTCTTCGATGTGGTGGGAGGTCACGACAAGGGTTCGCCCCTCATGCCTGAGATTCTCGAGGAGCCGAATGGCGGCGTCACGCGCACTGGCGTCGAGGTTCGAGGTGGGCTCGTCGAGAAGAAGAATCGGCGGATCGGCCAGCAGCGCGGTCGCCAGCCCCAACCGCTGCTTCAGACCGCCCGACAACTCGCGCACCAGCTTCTTCTGGTGATCTCCAAGGCCGATCTGGTCGACCACCTCATCGACCCGGTCTGTGCCGATGCCGCGAAGGCCGGCCGAGTAGTCCAAGAGATCCTGAACGACCATCTCGTCGTAGAACGACAATTCCTGGGGGACATACCCGATCAGGCTGCGCACCGCCTTGCCCCGCTTCCTCGCATCGAGGCCGGCGACCGTGATCTCCCCGTCGTAGGAGACGAGGCCGAGAAGGCAGCGGATGACGGTGGTCTTGCCCGCTCCGTTGGGGCCCCACAGCGCAATGGACTCACCGGTGGCGACCTCCATTGCGAAATCGTCAACGACGACGGCGTCGCCGTATCGCTTGGTCAGAGTCTTGATGGTGATCATGGGCGGGTCCTCCTGATCGGAGCGCGTCCGATCATCCAAATCGATGCAGCGACGGCCATCATCAGGACGGCCACAACGGCTGTTCCCAGACTCGACTCAGTCGACGGAAGGGACACCGGGGTCGGAATATCCGGTACCTCGATGAGTGGGGCAGAGTCGGTGACTTTCGGTCGGGGTCTGAACGCAGGGAACATGTTCCCGGCGAGATCGATCGCCTTCGAAGCGGGAGTCTGATCGAAGAACTGCAATTCGGGGCTGTTGTCGGTGAGAGTGGAGAACAGATCGGCGAGTTGGTACGAAACATCACCGACGCCGTCGTTATCGGCGTCGTATCCGGCGAAATCACTCCAATGGTTGCCTATCTCGCCGACGGTCCATTGGTTCTGACCCAAGAACTCACCCTTGCCCTGGACTCCGACTTGCTCGGCGTTGTCAACGAAGGCGTTGGCCATGAGGACATTGCCGCGAACGGACGGGAGGAAGGCAACGCCGACGTCGTTGTACCCGAAGAGATTGTTGGAGATGTCGTGTTCAATGCCCGGGGTCGACGGCGAATTGTCGAAGTAGATGCCGATGCGGTTGGAGAGGAAGTGATTGCCGGTGGCGGTCACACCGTCTACATCCTTCAGTCCGATGCCGTATCCCGATGGGCCGTGATTATTGGTGACGAGATTGTCCTTGAGGGTCAGATCGTGGCTGTACATGAGGAAGCCACCGACGCTGTTGCCGCTCAGGTAGTTGCGCTCGACGAGCGCTCGA
>JAYEGJ010000176.1:0-20027 GCA_034658975.1 Actinomycetota bacterium | reverse complement strand
TGCAGGCCGGCGCCATGTCGGTGGTGAACCCGATGACGGCCCTGGCCTTCCTCGAGCTGAGCCGATCGAGTGGAGCCAAGGCGGTTGTCAACACGGCGGCCGCCGGCTCTCTGGGCCGCATGATCGACCGGGCCTTGAACGCAGAAGGCATCACGGTCATCAATGTCGTGCGACGACCCGAACAGGTTGAAGCTCTCACCGGCCAGGGTGCAGAGATCGTGCTGGACACTTCTTCTCAGGAGTTCGACACCGAGCTCGGGGAAGCATGCGAACAACACGGAGCTTCCCTTGCTTTCGACGCGGTGGGTGGAACTCTCACCCGCCGGCTCCTGACCGGTCTCATTCCCGGATCGACTGTCATGGTTTACGGCGGGCTCGCCCAGCAGCCATCTCAGGCCGAAATCGGTGATCTGATTTTCAGTGGCAAGACGGTCACCGGGTTCTGGCTATCGCGATGGATCCCCGATAAGAGTGTCGTGCAGAACGTGCGGCTTTGGAGGAAGGTACAGAACCTGATTGGCGACTCGTTGCGGTCAGAGATCCGTGCCACCTTCGGTTTGGAACGGGCGACGGATGCGGTTACTTCGTATCAGTCGGCGATGACCGAAGGGAAGGTCCTCCTCACGCCAAGCGGTAGGTCGTGACCTCACCCGTTTGGGGTACCAGGACGTGAGATAGGGAGAGGGCGTGTCGATCCCTGCCCTGGGGGAAGCTACACCCAAGGGATGACGATGCGTGCCTCGTCGTTGAGCAAGAAACTCGGAGTCACTGAGGAATAACCTGTCGTTGACGCAGTCGTCGCACCTGCCGGAAGGGAGTTGACCGATCACCCACCAGGCCACCCTCAGGTTCTACGCAGAGCTGACGGACTTCCTTCCCGAGGACCTGTCATTGGGCACGGTTACCCGCAGCTTTGATGTCCCGGGAAGCGTCAAGGACATGATCGAGGCCTGCGGCATTCCTCACACCGAGGTCGATCTGATCGTTGCCAACAGCCGCTCCGTCGACTTCTCCTATCTCGTCAAGGACGGGGACCGCATCAGCGTCTTCCCGCTGTTCGAATCATTCGACATCTCCCCAATCGTCAAGGTGCGGCCAGAGCCCCTTCGAGTGGTGCGGTTCGTCGCCGATAACCACCTGGGCCGGCTGGCACGTTTCCTCCGGCTCTTGGGCCTCGACACCCTCTATGAACGCGATTGGACCGATCCCGAGTTGGTGCGGATCTCGACCTCCTGCCAACGCATCCTCCTCACGCGGGATGTGGGTCTTCTCAAGCATGGCTCCCTCACCCACGCTTACTACCTCCGAGCCACCGACCCCCGGGAACAGGTGATCGAGGTCGTCCGCCGTTTCCATCTGAGCGGACGCCTCGCCCCCTTCAGCAGATGTATGGCTTGCAATGGAGAGTTGGCGCCGGTGGCCAAGAATGACATTGTCCATCGCCTTCCCGCCGAGACACGCTCCCATGTTGATGACTTCGAGATGTGCACATCTTGTGACAAGGTTTATTGGCAGGGGGCGCACCATCCCGAGCTGAGCAGGATCGTCGCCGCGGCCCGCCGAGCCGACCGGGAGGTTTAAGACCCGAACAATCCCGGCGACCCGGGTTCGACTTCTATTCCCAGCGGAAGAAGCGAACGGCCGCTGAGGCCGAAACGGCGCCGAACAGGGCCACCATCCACCAGGCGTTCCCCGGATCGAGATTCAGCCAACCGTCCTGCATCACCAGGATGGCGAACCGGAGTGGCGTGAGGTCGCCAATCGTCCCCATCGCCCCCGACAGGACCTCCGGAGGCGGCCCGGCCCCACCGACTATCAGGAACACGAACCAAAGCAGCACACCCAACGCCTGGGCGGCCCGCGACGAGGGCAAAACCGCCCCCAGGAGGATGCCAATGGCGGAGAACGAAAGGCCCACGAGAACGAAGCCCACAAGGACCATCACCAACGAGTCCGGGCTGGTCGCGTCGTAGGCCGGGATAGCGACAGCGACCAGCACAACCGAGGAGATCGTGGCTATGGCGAAGGTGACCATCACCTGGGATGCCACCACGGCCCCGGTCGCCATGCCGGACGCCCGGTAGCGTTTGAGGACACCCAATTCCCTGTTGGTCGCCAGATGTGTCGGGAGGCTGATCAGCCCGACGGAGGCCGTCACCAGTGCGACGTATGCAGGCACGTAGTAATCCATCGCTCCGATACCCCGATAGACCTCCACGCTGGCCTCGTTCCCGAACACCCCTCCCATCACGAAGAGGATCGTCAACGGCAAGGCGAGAGCGAAGAGGACCGTGAGGGGCTCGCGCATGAAGAGCTTCATCTCCAGCCACGACATCTTGGCGAGCAGCCTCATGAGGCCGACTTCTCTCCGTCGGTGAGTGCCAGGAAGACGTCCTCGAGGGTGGGTCGTTCTGCACGCAGGTCCGTCGGCTCGATCCCGCGCTGGATCAGCGCTGCGGCGACGTGGGCAAGGACGGCTCCCTCACCCCGCACCACATAGCGGTCTCTCTCGTTCTCGACTTCGCGGACATGGGGAACGGCCGATAGCCAGTCGAAAGGTCCGCTGGATGCCGTGAAGTGAACCCGCACCCCGTCTCGGTGACGGTCGATCAGCTCCCGCGGTGAGCCCTCCGCCACAACAGATCCGTTGTCGATGATGACGAGCCGATCACAAAGCGTTTCTGCCTCGTCCATGAAGTGAGTGACCAAGACGACGGTGACCCCGGTGTTCCGAATTCGACGGATCAACTCCCAGGCGACACGTCGCGACGACGGGTCGAGGCCGGTCGTCATCTCATCGAGAAAGACCAACTGGGGGCGATTGACCAGAGCCAGCGCCACGAACAACCGCTGCTGCTGGCCCCCCGAGAGACTGCCGAACCGGGCACCCCGCTTCTCCGAAAGGCCCCAGTCTCGAAGGAGGTCGTCGGGCGAAGGCCCTTCCGGGCTCAGGGACCCGAACAGATCCAAGGCCTCCCAAACCTTGATCCGGTCGGGGAGCGCCGACTCCTGGAGTTGGGAACCGATGAGACGCCGAATTGATGGGGCGTCATGACGCGGGTCGAAGCCCAGTACCGAGACATCCCCACCTTCTATGGAGCGAAGACCTTGGAGGCTCTCCACGAGAGTCGTCTTGCCGGCTCCATTGGGGCCCAGAATCCCGAATATCTCACCCTCTTCAACCTCGAGTGAGACATCCGACACGGCCACGAAATCGCCGTATTTCTTCTGAAGATGACTGACCGAGATGACCGGGTTCATCGTGGAACTCAGCATTAGGTGGACCTCCCCACTATGCACTTCAGAACTCATCGGTTTCAGGGCATTTAGCCCCTTTCGGCATGACTCTCGACTTCCCGGACCCGTGAGGGACCATGGGCCCGGATGGCCCTTCACTCCATCCAGGCCATTGCCGGAGACCAAAGGCGGTCGGGTTTTCCGTCCTACGATCGAGACACGATGCTCGAGATCACCAATCCACAGGCATCACGCGGGAGGCGTGGAGCTTGCGACCTGTCGTGAGATGGCTCGCGGTGCTGGCAGTGGGGGCGCTCGCTGCCCTCGCCCTGCTGTGGATGACACAGCGGCGGCTGATCTACTTCCCGACTCAGGCCGTTCCTGATGCTGCCACCTTTCTGCCGGGCGCAGAGGAGGTGACCTACCCCACCGAGGACGGACTGTCCCTGGCGGCCTGGTTCGTGCCGGCGGCCGCCGGGAGAGGCAGCGGGACCGTGGTGGTGTTCAATGGCAATGCCGGCAACCGGGCCGACCGCACCTCGCTCGCCGAAGCCCTGGCCGAAGCTGGGTTCTCGGTGCTTCTTGTCGACTACCGGGGCTACGGCGGAAACCCCGGAAAACCCTCTGAGGAAGGGCTGGCCATCGATGCACGAGCTGCGCTTGCCTATCTGAGGACCCGTTCCGACGTTGACCCGGATCGGCTGGTCTACTTCGGCGAGTCGCTTGGGGCCGGAGTCGCTCTCGGACTCGCCCGGCACCATGAGCCGGCCGCCCTGGTGCTGCGCTCGCCGTTCACCTCGCTACCGGATATCGGATCAACCCATTACCCGTTCTTGCCTACGTCTCTCCTGTTGTGGGACCGCTATCCGAACTTGGAGTCAATCCGAACCATCAACGCACCCGTGATGGTCATTGCCGGCTCGGCCGACACCATCGTTCCTGTCGAGCAGAGCAGAAGGTTGTTCGAGGCCTCGCCCGGACCCAAACGGCTCGTTGTGATCGACGGTGCCGATCACAACGATTTCGCGCTGGTGGCCGGTGCCCGGCTAATCGATGAGGTTGTGGCCTTCCTCGATGATGTCTTGGCTGCCGGGAATGGGTGACATGCATTGGTCAGCGGGCTCCTGAACCGGTGTTGGAGAGGCGGTTTCCACCCGCACGGGTTGTTCGGTGCGCAGGAACATGAAGAAACTCCATGTGGCAACTGCGGAAAGCAGGTGCCAAATGGCATGGGCCTGGATCAGCGAGTCGGGAGAGCACCAGGGATGCTCGGGCGTCCCGGTCAGCCAGATGGCGTATGCGACGAGGAATGAGGCGATGCCGGTCCAGAACCACGGCGTGTAACGACGACGCCCTTCGGCCGGTTGACGAGCCAGCACCCCGGGTAGCCAGAACAGGAAGACCCACCAATACCGATCAGCTTCCGCCACCATCTCGGCCGGGAAGATCCCAAAGACCGCGGCAACCCCGAAGCCGGCAAACCCGGACAGCACCCGAACCAGCGGTGACCACCAGCGGTAGACGACCTCGGAGATGATCCAGAGCGGGATCGACACGGTGAAGAGCTCAAACCCGACCCCGAGATCGGGTCCGAGGTACCAGTAACCCGCGGCGTAGGACACGAGCACAAGGGCGTAGGTGGTGAAGAACGTCCGATTGGACCAGCGTCCCAGCAACGCCAGGTTCAACAGCAGCGGAATGGTGATGTAGGCAACCATCGAGACGTTGTCGATCCATGCGCCCACAAAGGTGTGGGTCCCGTGCATCACCATCGAGCCCGGGCCGAGGAAGACGACCGCCGAGGCATACAACAGGGCCACCGGGGAATTGCCGATGAACCGGTTCACCGCCGGTCGGCGGTGGGTGGTGTCGCGGGCGAGGGTCGAGAACATGGCCAGCCCCGCAATGACGAAACCGAGGTTGCCGAGCGTGTTGACCGGTTCACGCAACAAACCGCCCGACACCCGTTCGCACCATCGGGAGACCTCGCCGAGGGCCTGTTCGATCTCGGCCGGAGGGCCCCAGCCGCCCTGGCCGGCGAGGACGAAGAGCACTGCGAAAACGGTCAAGGCTCCAAGGACGATTCGCATTGGGCGATAGGCCTTGGGCATGGGCCAACCGTACTTGGGAGACAGCGAATGATGGCCACGGATTTGCCGAGAAGCTGACGCCTGGCGCCGTTGTCGCCATGCACTGGGGCTGGATATGCGAGCGGCTCGACCTCCCGGCGGTGCGAGCGCTCCTGCGGGAGACGTCCACTGCGCTCGGTCTTGCCAGTCGTTTCCTGGCCCGTCCTCGCACCGGGTTGTTTGCCTAGGAGTATGGGCGGCGTTTGCGCATACTCAACTCGCCGGTCGGTGTCTCTCGATCACGTCGGGCGAGATCCGCTTGAGTGCGGCGTCCTCGAACGGTTCCAGTACCTGCCACCCGGCGGCCAGGGTCTCCTCGATGCTGCGACGCCACGACTGAGAGACGTAGTGATTCTCGAAGTCGTCGGCGAACTCGAGGTAACGGCGGTCCTGATCCGACAGGCTCGCTTCACCAATGATCGCCACGAGACGCCGAAGGTCCGTTCCCTCGGCGTAGAACGCATAGAGCTGATCCGCCAGCTGCCGGTGGTCGTCTCTTGTCTTTCCCTCGCCGATTCCGGCGTTCATCAGGCGACTGAGTGAGGGGAGAACATCTATCGGTGGGTTGACGCCACGACGATGAAGCTCGCGGGACAGCACGATTTGTCCCTCGGTGATGTAGCCGGATAGATCGGGGATGGGGTGTGTGATGTCGTCGTCCGGCATGGACACGATGATCATCTGGGTGATGGAGCCCTCGTGATCACGGATCCGCCCGGCCCTCTCATAGATCGTGGCCAGGTCGGTGTACATGTAACCGGGGTATCCGCGTCGCCCGGGGACCTCCTCCCGGGCGGTGGCCACCTCTCGCAGCGCCTCGCAGTAATTGGTCATGTCGGTCAAGATCACCAACACGTGATAGCCCCTCTCAAAGGCGAGATACTCGGCCGCGGTCAGGGCCATGCGCGGGGTCAGCAGACGCTGGATGGTGGGGTCATCGGCGAGGTTGAGGAACAGGACGGTGCGGTCGAGTTGCCCGGATTCCTCGAGGGCGCTCCGGAAGAGGCCGGCCTCACGATGGGTGATCCCCATCGCGGCAAACACGACGACGAACGGAACATCCTCCGTACTGGGGACCCTGGCGCCCGCCGCGATGTCTGCTGCGAGCTGACCGGCCGGGAGCCCGAATCCGGAGAAGATGGGGAGTTTCTGCCCGCGTAAGAGGGTGTTGAGACCGTCGATGGCCGAGATACCGGTCTCGATGAACTCAGACGGGTAGGCCCGGGCAGCCGGGTTGATCGGCAACCCGTTTATGTCCCAGAAGGCCTCGGGCATGACCGGCGGGCCATCGTCGATCGGCATCCCGCTGCCGTCGAGCATCCGCCCGAGAAGGTCGAGGCCCACTCCAAGCCGGGCGGCGTCCCCACCGAGCTGGACCCGAGTTGTGGCGACATCCAGTCCGCGTGTGCCGGCGAAAACCTCGATGACCGCCCTTTGCCGATCGACTTCCAGCACCTGTCCGCCCCGCACCTCGCCATCAGGGGTGATCACGTCGACGACCTCGCCGTAATGCACTCCCTTTGCCCGATCGATGAACAGCAGGGGCCCCGACACGTAGTTCACCGTCTTGAACTCGGTGGTGTGCAGACCGCGCCGGAGGGAGAACCGGGAGGTCATGACGCCACCTCGACGTCGATCCGATCGAGAGCGTCCATGGCCTTCGTCTCCACCTCGTCGTTGGGCCAAAGTCTCATCCTGCCGATGTCGGCAACCACGGAAGCACCAGTGACTGTCTCCACGGGGGCACCGTCTATGACTCTTCCCATGGCTGTGTCGTGGAAACGCTTGATGACCCTGAGCATCCAGTTCTGCTTGGAGAGCGGGCAGAAGGCGTCGACTTCGTCGTAGGCAGACTGCTGGAGGAAGTCCTCCCGCAGCATCTGGGCGACGACGAATGTGACTCGTTCTTCGGGGGCGAGGGTGTCGACTCCGAGGAGAGCAACGATGCCGGCCAGCTCTTCGGCTCTGCCCAGAAGCTCGAGTGCCCATCGGCGTTGCTCGCTCCAGTCATCGGCGACGTTCTCGTCGAACCACTCGTCGGTGTCGTAGAGCGAGTAGCTCCGGGTCCAGTGGATGGCCGGGTAGTGGCGGCGCCGGGCCAGGTCGGGGTCGAGGGCCCAGAAGGTGCCGGCCAGCCGCAGGCTGTATTGGGTTACCGGCTCTGAGAAGTCCCCTCCCGGCGGTGACACGGCACCGATGATGGTGACCGAACCCTCCCGCTCCTCTTGGCCGAGGGCGACGGCGGCTCCTGCTCGCTCATAGAACTCTGCCAGACGAGACGGCAGGTACGCGGGGAACCCCTCTTCACCGGGCAGCTCCTCGAGCCGGCTCGATACCTCACGCAGCGCCTCACCCCAGCGACTGGTGCTGTCGGCGAGCACCACGATGTCGTAGCCCTGATCCCGGTAGTACTCAGCGATGGTGATGCCTGTGTAGATGCTCGCTTCGCGAGCCGCCACCGGCATATTCGAGGTATTGGCGATAATGACCGTGCGCTCGATCAGCGGTGCCCCGGTTCGGGGGTCGACCAACTTCGGGAACTCTTCCAGCACCTCGGCGAGCTCATTGCCCCGTTCCCCACAACCGATGAACACGATCACGTCGGCGTCGGCGTATCTGGCGATGGTCTGCTCGAGGACGGTTTTGCCGGTGCCGAAACCACCGGGCAGCGTGGTGCTGCCACCACGCGCCACCGGAAACAGCATGTCGCACACCCGCTGTCCCGTGATGAGGGGCGCGACCGGGTCGAGACGTCTCAGCACCGGGCGTCTCCGGCGCACCGGCCACCGGGAGAGGGCTCTCACCGGCTCGTCATCGATCCAAGCGACGGGATCCTCGACGGTGATCTCGGTGGCGCCGAGCCCGGTGACCACTCCGCGGGAGTCGGGTGGGACCAGGATGCGATGCTCGATGCCAGCAGTCTCCTGCACTGTTGCCAGCGTGTCGCCGGGTCCGACTTCCTCGCCAAGATCCACCCGGTGGCGCACCTTCCACATTCGTGTTCGGTCCAAGCCGGGAATCTCGATTCCGCGCCGTACGAAAGGCTCGGTGTAGGGCCCATCAGCGCCTTCGGCGAGCTTGGGCAGCGGGCGCTGAACCCCGTCGAAGACGCTTCCGATGAGACCGGGGCCAAGCTCCACGCTCAGAGGGCGGTTGGTGTCGACGACCGCGGACCCCACCTGGAGACCGGCTGTCTCCTCGTAGACCTGGATGACCGCTTCGCCTTCCTTGAGACGGATCACCTCGCCGACAAGACCTCTTCGTCCGACCCTCACCACGTTGTACACCCGGGCACGGGGGAGACCCTCGGCGACGACTACGGGTCCGGCGACCCGGACCACTCTGCCGATATCTCCGCCCGTCGTCATCGCGATATCTCTTCACCGAAGGTGATGTGATAGCCGACAGCGCGACTGAGCATCGCCGAGATACGGACGCGATGGCTCTCCTCATCATGCGCCTCGAGCCCGGCGGGAAGTGGGACAACCACAGGTGACAGCGAAGCTTCGAATGTCGCACGGCTGGCGGGCGATGCCCGATCGAGGAAGGGCTCGTAAACCGCGATCACGCCGTGAGTCTCCTCCGCGAGGAGGCCCTCCAGCCCCTCGACGGCTTCTTGCGCTGTCCCCGCGGCCACCGTCTCCACGCCTGCCAGTCGGAAACCCGTCTCCAATTCGGGTGGTACCACCGCGATCACTCCCCGGGCGGTCATGCCGCGACCTCCAACCGTGCTTCGATCTCGGCGACCGCAATGCCATGGACGATGCCGCGTCCGACCAGATGGAGATTCCTCACCTCTGCTTCCTTGGCGAAAGTGAAGGCGACCGGGATGTCGAAGCCGAGGACGTCACCGGTGACGAACCTGGCCACCGCGGCGGACGTGGTCGCCCTCTGCAGCTTGTCGGCCAGGGTGATGAGATTGTCGTGGGAGACCCACTCGCGAATGGCGGCGTCCCAGCCGGGGAGCAGACGTCTTCTCGTCACGAGGTCGGCGATGGCCTCGGCCTGATCGGTTTCCGCAGTCTCCTCCCAGACCTCTATCGGGACAAGCCCTCCCGGAACGTATCCGCCGAAGTGTTCGGACCAACCGGGCTCGCGTTCGACTCGAGCAGCGCGAAGACGAAGTGCGGTATCCAGGTTTCGAGAGTCGGTCTCGGCCCGGAGAATCGACGCCGGTCCCGTGCGTTGATCGCCGAGGACTTCTTCCATTCCTGCGGCAAAAGCATTGTCCAGCGCCGACTCGAGTGACGACGTGTCACCGTCGAGCTCGAAGAGCGTGCGCGCCCGGACCAGGGCGATCGCCGTTTCCGACGATGGGATGTTCCAGGCGACCATCAGATCGATGCGGGACCTGATGTCGGGCTGCGCGGCGAGTTCGGCCAGTTCGGTGTCGCCGAGACGACCGGCGGGGACTAATAGTGCGGAGACATCATCTGGTTCGAGCGGGGCTTGGGGGAGCCGAATCAGGGCCCGTAGATTGCGGAGGTCCCATCGGTGCAAGAGCAGATCGATCTTCTCCCGTTCGTCGTCACCGTAGAAAGAGGCCATCTGCCTCAGAGTCCGAGCCAGATTGGACCGGACCGCATCGTCGAGACGGCGCAGTCCCTGGGCTCGAACCAGAGAGGCCTCGATGTCTGCTCCGTATTCGGTGTCCGCCAGCATTGCCAGCATGCGGTCGAGTGATCCGGACGCGATTATCGCGCCGAGGTCGGTCGGTCCGAGCAGCCGTGTTCGCATTGCGCGGAGCCGGGTGTTCCCGTACTCGTAGCCGATCATCCGACGCCTCCCCGCAGGTCCGGGATCAACTCACCGGCGATATAGCGGAAGTGTTCGTCGGCGCGATCGAGACGTGTCTGCAGGCTGTTGTCGACAGCTCGACCTTCGGCGGTGACTACCACACCGCCAAGTGCAGACTCCTCGGGTTCGATGAGTAGCTCGAGGCCCCGGGCGGTGAGAGCGCGCTCGGTGATCGCGACGTCCGTCGGGTCGACACGGACGGTGGTGGCGTCAGGGAGAACTGCGATGGCCTCGTCTAGAAGCGAGGCGAGCACGTTTTCGTACTCGGGTGAGGAGCGCACGGACCCGAGGTGACGGGCCACGCCCTCCAGGGCCGCCAGGTAGACCTTCTCACGAGAGGTTCGACGTTCCTGGGCGGCCTCGAGATGGGCCCGGCTCATGATCCTGCTCCGTTCCAGTCGGGCCTTGTCATCGAGGGACGCAGCCAGCCGCCTCTCCTCCTTCGCAGCCTGTTCCCCGGCGAGTCCGAGCAGGCGGTCGGCCTCCGCCTCGGCGGAGGCCAGAACGCCCGAAGCCGTGTCCCGGGATTCGGCGCGGATCGTTTCGAGGATGTCGCTTAGCGCCATCAGCCCCCGAGCAGGATGATGAGCATCGCGGCGACGGCGAAGCCGAGGATCACCAGGGTCTCCGGGATTGCGACCAGGATGATGACGCGGCCGGTCAGTTCGGGATTCTCAGCAATTGCGCCGATCCCCGCGGCCCCGATTCGCGCCTGGGCATATCCGGTTGCGATTGCACCAAGACCGACAGCGATGCCTGCCCCGATGGCGATGAGTCCGAGTTCCATGCTGTGCTCCTATCGTTGGTGGGTGGGTCGCAGAGAACCCGTGTTCTCCGCCCCGAATGGTCGAAACGCCTTGCCCCCGCTTTCGTAGAACTTCCCAAAGAACTCGACGTAGTGGAGACGCAAGGCCTGAATGGTGGGGCTGAAGACGCCCAGGACGAGGTTGAGGGCGTGGAATAGCGAAGCCACGATGATCCCAAGCCAGAGGGGACCCGTCGCCCCCAGCTCGTTGGCCACCCGTGCGAGATAAACCGACGCCAGCCCGATCGCCGCGATTCGCAGGTACGAAAGAATGTTTCCAATGGTCCCCATCACCTCGAGTGGCCCCATGAGCAGGCCCATCACTCCACCGGCACCGATGAGAAGTACCAGTCCCACGATTGCGGCGGCGATGGCGGGGGTCATGAATTGCTCCGGCAACATCCCGGCCGCGGCGCCGGCGATGAAGAACAAAGCGATGAGAGCGATGAGCATGCCAAGCCGCTCTCCGAGCTTGTGTCGGTCCTTCATCTGGTAGGCCTGCCAGACACCGAGTACCAGACCGAGGGTGACGTGAAAGGCGCCTACCGCCAGTGCGAACAGCAACAACGGCTCGATCGCCTCTTCACGGTCGATCCACAATGGTTCCAGACCAAGGACACGTCGACCGAGGTCCCCCAAATACTCCCCGTAGACGACTCCCCAGACCACGGTCCATGCGCCGCTGAGCAGGAGAAAGCGGGCAAGATCATGAGCGAATCCCTTGGCCTGAACCCGGCGTTTCAGCAGCCACGCCCCCACGACCACAACGACGCCGTAGACGACGTCCCCCAGCATCATCCCGAAGAACAGGGGGAGGAAGATCAGCATCAGCACGGCCGGGTCGATAGTCCCGTATCGGGGGATTTGGAGGAGTTTCACAAAGGACTCGAATGGCCTCGCCGCCTCGGGATTCTGGAGGAGAACCGGTGGTTCCTCACCGCTTTCGATTTCGGCTTCGTGCACGACGACTTCGATCCCGACCTCACGCTCGAGGTCGAGACGCAGATCCTTCAGTTCTTCGGTGGGCACCCAACCGGACAGTACGAATGTGTGAGGCGTGGCGCCGAGGTTGCGGATTGCGCTCAGCTGCTCGAGACGGGCCACAACGGCGCGTCGCCCTTGGGCCCAGTGCGGATGGCCACGGATGAAGTCGGTGACTTCATCTTCGGCGCTCTCGATGATTGCCGGGAGCTCCGTGAGGCGGTGTTCCATTGCGACGAGGGCCTGGCTGAACGGCAGCGTCTCATATCGCCCCGGAAGACGAACCCGGCTCACCTGCTCATGTCCTAGCTGACGGTGGACCTGGGAGGAAGCGTGTCTCGGATAGATCACCACGGCGCCGATCGTGCGCGGGTCTACTTTGTCGGACATCATCTCGAAGTTGCCCTCGAGTTCGGTCGTGAGGTGTTCATTGAGTTCGCCCAGGACAGCCGAATGGCGGCGATCGACGAGCAGCGCCGTCGTTTCATAACCCTCCAGCCCGGCCATGTCGGGCAGCAGTGGGAGAAGTCGTTTCAACGACTCGAGATGCCTGGGAAGGGTCTCACTCTCACGTCGCAGCTCGTCGAGACGGCCCAGCAGCGCCTCGATCTCCGGTCCCACCTCGTCGACCTCGGCCTTCAGCTCATCGAAGTCGACGTCCGGTGGTTCCTCGGTTCCACTCGTTTCAATGGCTGGGAGCAGGCGGAGCAGGGCATCGAGGCGGGTCCGCAGGTATCGCAGGTCCTCGATAGCGTGCAGATGCGCCTCATCGACAGTCAGTGGCGGCAGTCGGACCCCGGAGTCGTCGGTCACGTCGATCACCTGGACACGTTTGGCTCTGTGCAGGGCTGTGAGAGTTGGGTCGAGGCTTCGTCGGTGACCCACGATGTTCACTTTCGACATCGGTACCAGCATCGCTACTTCCCCGGTTCGGATGGCGGCGCCAGCACGACGCTCACCATCTCCTCGATCAGTGACTCCATCGATTCGGCAGCGAGTTTGCCGAGCGTCTTCGACTGCGATTCATTGCGAGCCCGTATCGTCGCCGCCTCGGCCGCGGCCTCCTCGAGCGCCCTCTCGAGACGATTCCTGGCAGCGGCCATGCCTCTTTCTCGACCCTCATCGGCGATCAGGCGGCTCTGAGCCTTCGCTTGGGCGACGATCTCCGCAGCTTGGGTCCGGGCATCTTCGATGTGCCGGGCTGCCTCCAACTCGGTCCTCCGGATCTCCTCGAGCGCGTGTGTGGCCTCATTCATGCCATGGTTTCCTCGAGCCGGGCTTGTTTCCGCTCCTTGATTCGCTTCAACCGGTAGATCTCCTGACGTTCTCGTTCCTCGAGTCGGGACAGGATGAGTCGGGTCTCGTATTCCAGTTGGGGAATCACCACCGTTGCCAGAGCATTCACCCTTCGGTTGGTGATTCCGATCTCCTGAGAGAGACGGCGGAGCCTGACTTCGTAGGCGGCGAGCTGGAGCAGTTGTTCGATAACAGCTTCGAATTCGGCCGCCACGGCGTCGATGTGGGCACTGCTACCTCCGGCCGTGTAACCCCGTGCGAAACGGGCCCGCCCGATCGGCCCGAACTCGATTTCCGCAATGGGGACTCCGGCCACGACGACCGGTCGGGCGGCCAGGTCGATCTCCCTTCGTGCGGCAAGCGCGGCCGAACGCACCCCTTCCGGCCCTTCCGCAACTTCGGCCAGGGCCAGCGCGTGCCTACCACTGGCCGAGATCTCATCGAGTCGCCCCGCTTCGGCGAGAACCAGGTCAGCCGCTTTTCGGAACTCCAGCATGAGCTGGTCCCGCTTTTCCTCGAGGAGAACACGACCTCGCCTTGCCAGCGCCAGTCGAGCCCGGTGGGCCAGTAACTCCGAGCGAGTGGCTGATACCTGCTCCATGGAGGCGCTCCTCGATGTCTCTTGTCTCCCGTCATACTCGGTGTGGGCCACGCCGAGGCGCTAGAGGAAAAGGTCCCCGAGGGAAAGACGACTGATTGTCAAGCCTCACAGGCCCGGGCCGCGTGACCTCCAACGGGTGGCTCGGGCGGCCCAGACGGTGCTTCACATCGGCTCAGACGTTGGCGGTCGGGGCACTAGGTCGGTCGAGTCTGCCTTGGGGTCGAGTCGAGCCCCAACTCTTGTGAGCGTCGCACCCAACGGGCGATGTCACGTGGGGTGATGATCCCCAGGATTCGGCCTTCTTCGACGACCAGAACTCGATCCTGCTCTCGTTCACGGAGACGCTCCAGCACTTGATCCATCGGGGTAGTTGGGGCGACGGTGCACGTCTCGTCGAGGTCGGTGATGGCGGTCCAGACCTGTCGCATCTCCCACTGCTCACGGGGAATCTGCCGGATTGCCCTCAGGGTGAGCAGCCCCGATCTCTCGGTGTCGGTGACGGGGAATGCCGAGTGGTCGTAACGGAGGAAGAACTTGTCCACCGCCTCGCTGATGGTGGCAGTCGAAGAGATGCTCACCAGGTCCGGAGACATGAGGTCCTCGGCGCTCACATCACCGAGCAGATGGCGGAGCGTCACATCCTGGTCGGCGGCGGTCGCCGCCAGGTAGAGGAACCATCCAATGGCCGCCAGCCACAAGCCACCCAGGTCGCCGGCGAAGACCGTGAGGATTCCGTAGCCGGTTATGACCATCGCGATGACCTTGCCCGCAGTTGCGGCCTGCCGGGTGGAAGCTGTCAGATCGCCGGAGGCACGCCAGAGAATCGAGCGTAGGACTCTTCCCCCGTCGAGGGGAAAGCCGGGAAGGAGGTTGAACAGACCCAAGGCGAGGTTGATCCAGCCCAGATAGCCCACTGCGTAGAGAGCCGGTTCCGGCAGAAGATCCCCGGTGAGATTCACGACCATCCAGAACAAGCCCGCCAGAGCGATGCTGGTGAGGGGGCCCACCACGGCCACCATGAACTCGTCTCGGGGTTGACGAGCCTCCAGCTTCGTCTTGGTCACACCGCCGAAAAGGAAGAGGGTGATCCCTTCGACCGGGATACCCAGTGTTCGCGCCACCATCGAGTGACTCAGCTCGTGGATGAGCACCGACCCAAAGAAGATCACGACCGATGCAATGGCCAGCAGGACGTTGGCGGCAATTTCCAGATCGGGGAACCTGAAGGCGAACTGGGCGTAGAAGGACCATCCCACCAGGAAGGCGATCACCAGCCATGAAGGATCGATGCGAATCTCGATTCCGAAGATGCTGCCGATACGGAGCGAGTGCACGAACATGGCCGAAGCCCCTTCGCCTGTGCTGCTACCAAACGTATCTCCCCTTCCATTGCGCTGAAAGGGCCGATAGTCACCAGTCCAGGCCTGGTGAGAGCCTCCCCGATCTGGTCGAATCGCGTCCCCTGGCGGCAAAAGTGGCTCGGCCTGGAAGGCGCGGGTCTTGGGGGCCCTTCCTATCCGGGAGCCATTACCGCCAATACGGGGACGGTGCTGTCCATCAGCACATCCTGGGCGTGACTGCCAAGCATTGCTTTTCCGGTCGCGGTTCGTCTCCGGTAACCGATGACGAGCAATTCGGCGTCGAACTCCTCGACGGCCGCCACCAGATCTTCGGCGGGTGTCTGATCCCGGACGTATTCATGGATCTCGAAAGCGATTCCACGCTCTTCCAGGTCTGAGGCGACATCCTCGAGGGCGGTCTGATACCGGAAGTACTCCTTATCCTTCGTCTTGGAGCCACCTCTCATTGAGTGGACGACGATCAGCCGGGCCTGTCGCCGGGTGGCCTCTTCGATGGCGAGCTCGAGGGCCCGCTGTCCTTCCGGATTGTCGATGAACCCAGTAACGATCGTCGTCATAACCACCTTTCAAATCGGGGATGTGGAGCGTATCGCGTCAGTGACGGGGACTGAGTTCGGCGAGGCCACCCTCCTCGAGCAGATCCGGGCAGAGGCGACCGGGCCTCGATCACGACCGTGACGACCGCAGTACCCGAGACGAAGCGGGTGGACTGACATTTGACGCCCAGGTCGTGGGGTTGGGGAGATGGGGTTTCTCGGGCCGTTGGCCTCTATTCACAGCGCGGACTTCGGCGGACAATGGAAGTATGCCCACGGGTTCCGTGATGTGGTTCGATGAGCGGGCAGGCGAGGGGATGATTCGTCGCGATGGCCGTGAGTACCCGGTGCGAAGCTCCGATATCCAACGGGTGGCACGGGTGCCTTCTGCTCCGGTGCATTTCGACGTCGCCCGTGACAAAGGTATCAAGCGTGCGGTCAATGTGACTCTGCGGCGGGGTGGCCGTGTTGGCCCCGGTCAGCATCGTTTCGGTGACTTGGCCGGAGCCCATCATCCCGACGAGAAGGGACATCACCCCCTGACCGATGACCACCCCGGTCTCGATCCGGCATACGAAGGGCGACCGGTTGCGCTCATCGAAGAGTGGGTGCGGATGGTGATTGGCAAGGATCTCGGCACACTTCGGCTCCTGTATCTGCCCCAGGCGGTGCTTCACATCGGCTCAGATGTTGTGTGGGGCCGTGATGCGATAGCCGACCGGCTCCAGGACGAACTCGTCGGACCTGGAGTGCAGGAGACCACCGTTCATGAGCATGACGGTGTGGTGACCGCCGAAATGAATGTCGCAGGCCGACGACGACGTATCAGCTTCAGGGTCGCCCATGGTCGAGTGGCCGAACAGTGGATGTGAGCAGGGCCATTCGCTCAGTTGGGTCGTGTCTGCGGGAGGAGGATTGACCGACAGCCTGTAATGTGCTACTTGTAGCACTATGACCAGAATTGGTATCAGAGAACTCCGCCAGAAGGCGAGTGAATACCTCCGGCGGGTCGAGGCTGGCGAGACGATCGAGGTCACGGATCGTGGGCGCCCGGTCGCTCTCCTAACCCCGATCCCCGAAGTCCCACCGCTGGAACGACTCCGAGCTTCGGGTGACCTGGATGAGGCCGAGCGCAGGCTCGAAGACCTGCCTGCGCCGCTCGAGCTAGGTGCGGATCAGGAGGCCCCCTCCGCTGTTCTCGAGAGACTGCGCGCCGATGAGCGCTGAGAAGGTCTGGTACATCGATTCTTCGGCGATCGTCAAGCTTGTGGCTCGAGAGCCTGAGTCCGCTGCCCTGCGACGGTTTGTGAGGCGTCGCAGCCCGCTGGTGGCTAGTGCCCTGGCGCGCACGGAGGTGAATCGGGCCGGGCTTGCCCTTGGGGATACTTACCGGAGACGGGCGGGTGACGTCTTGGGGAGAATCGATCTTGTCCGGGTCAACAACCAGGTCTTGAGCGACGCCGGGCGTATGGAGCCGGTGACTCTCAGGTCCTTGGACGCGATCCACTTGGCCACTGCCGCGCTGTTCGAGAGCACGCTCAGTGGCGTCATCACGTATGACGGGCCAATTGCGGATGCGGCCCGTTCCTTGGGGTGGAAGGTGTCCTCTCCAGCGTGATCGCACGACCTGGAAACAAGAGGTGTGGCGGGGGAGGGACATCCAGTCCAGCGCGTTCCGAGCGGACTCACTTACGCGGAATTAAGCCGTCGTCATCCATGCTGTTTCAGTAGTGACCAGCCAGGACTCCCTCCAACAGGCCAGGACGCTCGTGAGCGAGATCCTGCGGCTCGCCCGTGCCCACGAGAACAAGGCCCTCCTGGACATCGACGGCCACATCGGAACGGAGTCCCTGCTCGCGTTGCTACCGGCACGGGAGACGAGACAAGCCCGGATCCACCTCGAGGGCGCCAGGATCCGGCGCGCCAATCGGAATCGGAAGGCACAGGACAAGTTCGATGCCGCCCGCAAGGCGCTCGACGAACTCGACCTGGTCCTGGCTCGGGGGATTCTCCGCAAGATCGACGCAGCTGTTCTGGGTGAACCGGAGCTGGCTCGATACGACGAGCTCCTGCTGGCGATCGAAGCCAGGGCCATGGAGCTGGATGAGATTCAGGCCCGGCTGCCGGAAGAGCCTCCGGACAAGGTGGAGAAGCGCCGAAGAGGCTTCTGGAGTCGGTGAGCCTCGCTTACTGGCGCGACCTGGAAACAGGTGGTGTGGTGGGGGAGGGTTATCGGGCAGGACGCATCTCAGAGCGACATGTGAAGTCGAAGAGCCTCGTCGAGCTCGAGCATGCGATCTGGCGGGAATGAACCAAGCCGGTCTCGCACGCGCTCGATAGCGACGGTTCTCACTTGCTCGGCTTGGGCTTTCGAATCCCGATCCAGGCCACTCTCATCATCGGTGACTAGTACCTGGAACGGATAGACCTTCGACACACTGGACGTTATCGGTACGACCGTGATGGCGCCTCTGCCGAGACGAGCAGCCGTCGTGTTAGCGCCGTCGTTCGAGACGATGACCGCGGGGCGTCTATCGGCGGATTCGCCAGGAAGTGCCTGGCCGAAGTCGACCAACCGGATCTCACCGCGAAGCACTAGGAAAGGCCGTCTGTTGCGGTTCGACCCCAGATCTCGACCTCTCCGGAATCTTCCCACTCGTCCCAGGCGTCGGCGTAGGCGGCCCCCAACTTCGATGAACGCAGCATGCGAACAGCACTGTGGACCACGGCGGATCTTGACTTGTAACCCTGGGTTGCTGCGTATTCATCGAGGAACTCGACATCCTCATTGGGGAGGCTTACGCTGATCTTCATACCATGAACATACCAGAGGTAGGACGCTGTTACTACCAGCTCTTCGCCTCGCACGAGATAGCTTCACCGACCGACCGGAACGAGGCTATTGATCGGGCCCTTGGAGTTGATGCACACGATGGTGCCCGAGATACGTCGAATAGCGTGGGGCTAGACGCCGACGAGTTCCGGCTCGAAGATCTTTGGTACGGGAACCTGCTTCCATCCCTTGGCCTCGTAGTCCTCTCGGGAGAAGTCCTTGCCAAGAACTGCTGACGGAAGTACCCGGATGCGGCCTTCCATCTCGGCGGAGGCGCGTGTCAGTATGGCGAGGAGACCGCTGGTCGTCTTGGTGGTCACCACCGTGATCTCGAAGTTGGGGTCGACGACCGTTGTCGTCTCTCCGACCAGGCCCACGGAGTTGACTGTTTGTCAGCCCCGCTGATCACCGTCCTCTCTCAACCGTCCGCGAGGAGATGTGGGCTCGGACGGCGTTATCGAGGCGTTGACCGGTTACCGAGGTAATTCGAGCGTGAGCTGCTCTACGGGCTCGCTGCTGGAACGAATCAGATCCCCAAGCTCCACAACTGTTGTCATGGCCTGACCACCCAGTCTCTCCAGCGCAGGGTTGCCGGGTCTTTCGCCTTCTCCCCGCCAGACGATCACCGTCCCGTTACCCGCTCTGATCGCCTCAATGGCACCGGCCCACGTCCCGCCGGTTTGCTCATCCGAGGCGACCACCACGGTCGCTTCCGAGAGGGCGTAGACGAGCTTGTTGCGACTCATCGCACTCGCCGGGGTGAACCCCGCCGACGGGACTTGCTGGGTAACCAGACATGTGTTGCCGCTGTCGAGGGCTTCGAGGACGTCGGGCTTACGGATCCTCCCAATCAGTGAGTCCGCGAGCACGCCGATGACAGAGCCGTCCGCGAGGTGTGCAGCGTTCATGGCGAGTTGGTCGATGCCCCTCGCTCCACCAGACACCACGGGATATTCCAAAGAGACCGCTTGTCGGGCGACGGCAGCCGCCACATCAGCTCCCGGCTGGTTCACGTCCCTGGAGCCGACCACACCGATTCCGGGCTGCCGCAACAGCTCTCGGTTGCCCGCACCGAAGAGCACGGGAGGAGCCTGGTCGCCGAGACGCTCGATCATTGACCTCGGGTAGGTGTCGTCGACGATGGTGAGGGTCCAGATCCCCTTGCGGCTCAGATCTTCGACCTCGAGGGTTGCAGCAGCTCCGTCGGCCAACAGGGTCTCGATTCGGGCCGCCAGCTCGGGATCGACTCCGGGAACGCCACCCGGGTCGAAAGCGTGGCTGAACACATCCGCCGGGCTGCGTCCCAAATCCTTCAGCGCATTGACATAGACAAGTTATACATCCCCTTGTCATTAACTACCTTGAAGATAATCGTGCTGACTTTTTACTTGAAGCGATAGAGGATGATATGAGTGATCCTGGTATGGATCCAAGAAGATGGGATATGATCT
>JAYEGJ010000175.1:0-48491 GCA_034658975.1 Actinomycetota bacterium | reverse complement strand
GATTCATTCCCGGTGGAGACGAGGGCCTCCTTCTCGAACTCAAAGCCGACAAGGGCTGTTGCCGCGGCCACGACAGCCACTGTCACCACGGGGGCCACCACATCGCCGATGGCGTCGGCGGTTCCCAGTTCGAAGGCGACGAATCCAATTGCCATCCCGATGAACACCGTGACCATCGCGTGCGCCCACCAGGCCAGAAGCAGGCCGGAGACGGCGGCAATGCCGTAGAGGATGGGCAGTGCCACCGCAGTCAGTTCGGGAACAGTCGCGAGAGCGGTGATGCCAAGGATCAAGGCGGTCAGCCAGATGGTCGAGATCCAAGGCGCCGCCTTGGTCGCCATCAATCCTTCCCAGCGGATGGCAGCCGAGGCCACCAGAAGCACGGCCAGGCCCGCCATCGGGATGTAGAAGGATGGCTCCTCGAAAACCTGATCGCGTACCGCCTGGGCGCCGATGATCATGAGGACAACCCACGCCACGGCCGAGGCCCGTCGCAGCAGCGACGACCTGAAACGAGCCATCCCTGTGTGGAAGGTTGGCTGGATGTCTTCTATTGCGGTCATTGGATCAGAGATCTGTCTCTGTATTCTCGGCGTTTCTCCCCGTCGGATCGAGGATTGATTGGCACTGCGGTCATTTGCGGAAGGCGCCGTGTTCGCCGAAGCATTCGGTGACGGGTCCCCGCGCGTTCTTGCACTTCATGGGTGGGGCCGGCGCGGAGCCGATTTCAAGAAGAGTCTTGTCGACGTGCCCGCGTTGGCATTGGATCTCCCAGGATTCGGTGCGTCGCCTCCACCAGCCGACGTGATAGGCGCTCACGGCTATGCGGATATTGTCGCTCCACTCCTGGATGAGTTCGATAGGCCTCCGGTCCTGATTGGCCATTCGTTTGGTGGTCGTATCGCCGTTTGTCTTGGGGCGAAATACCCGGAGAACGTGGGTCCGATTCTCTTGACCGGTGCTCCGGTTGTTCGGGCGAGCGCGGCGAAGAAGCCACTTCTCCGTTACCGGGTTGCGCGCAGCCTCAGCAAGATCGGCCTGATCTCGGATGAGAGAATGGAAACCCGTCGGCGCAAGAGCGGCTCCGCCGATTACCGGGCAGCGAACGGAGTGATGAGGGACGTCCTCGTCAAGATCGTCAACGAAAGCTACGAGCCCGAATTGGGGGCGCTCCAATCACATGTGCTCATGATTTGGGGAGGCAAGGATCTCGAGGTTCCCGTATGGGTTGGCGAAAAGGCTGCCGAGGTGATCCGCAATTCGGGGGGCAGCGCCGACCTGACAGTCCTCGAAGACGTCGGTCACCTCCTGCCTACTGAAGCGCCCGACCGCCTCCGCATCGCAGTGGATTCTCTCCTCTGATGGTGTGGGTTCTCGTCTCGGCGTGTCTGGTGGCATCGGTTCCGGCCGGGCTCAGGTGGCTGCGCGTTGCCCAGCGTGAGCACTATTTGGCCCCGTCCACATCGAGGTTCGCATGGAGATGGTGGATAGCGAGTGTCGGCAACCAGGCTCTCTTTGGCGCCTCGCTCGTCGGCCTCGTTGGAGCCATCCAGAACGATGGAGTCGGGATATTGGTGCCTTTGGCACAGATCGGTCCCATCGGGTTGCCGGTCAGGGGAACCACGTCTCCATTGGCATGGACCGGACGGCTGAAGCGTGTGGCCGGACTGGCAGGGGTTCTCTTCTTGGTTCTGACCACCGTCGGCGGGCTGATTGACAGCCAGGCGCTGGCCGTGGCTCCGCTCCTGTTCTTGCCACTCATCATCGACGCGTCCCTCGTGCTGCTAGCGCCCATCGAGAAAACGCTCGGATCCAGTTGGGTCGAGAAGGCCTCGAAGAAGCTCGACGCCTCAGGAGCCGAGGTTGTTGCCATAACTGGGTCGTACGGGAAGACGACCACCAAGGCCTACGTAGCCCATCTTCTCGCCGGGAGCAGGCGAACGGTGGCCAGCCCGGCCTCGTTTAACAACAGGATGGGACTGGCCAGGGCGATCAACGAGGGCCTGGCCCCGGGGACTGAGGTGTTCGTCGCCGAGATGGGCACATACGGGCCCGGCGAAATCGCCGAGTTGTGTGAGTGGATTCCCCCCAAGGTGGCGGCGATGGTCGCCATCGGGCCGGTTCATCTAGAGAGATTTCGGACGGAAGAACGCATCGTCTCCGCCAAGGCGGAGATACTCGAACTAGCGGAGATCGGTGTGATCTGTGTCGATCACCCGCTACTCGCCGAGTTGTCTTCCCAGCGTGCCGCGACCATGGAGATCATCGAGGTGTCGACCGGGACGACGGGCAGGGTCAGGGTCGGCGAGGAGATCGTTGTCGACGATCGGGTTCTTAGGGCAACACCCAATGGCGTGTTCCGGACCAATCTGGCCGTCGCTCTCGGTATCAGTCTTGCCCTGGGCGTCGAGGTCGGGGACGTCATCGCCCGGCTCGCCGACCTTCCGGTGGCGGAACACCGCCAGTCTGTGACCCGGTCGGAAAGAGGCGTCTCGATCATCGATGACACCTTCAACTCCAACCCGGCCGGTGCCCGGCGCGCCCTTGGGGTGCTGTCCGACGTAGGGGCCGGCGGGAAGACGGCGGTGGTGAGTCCGGGCATGGTCGAACTGGGCCCGCGCCAGCGTGAGGAAAACAGGGATTTCGCCGAGGAGGCCAGTCAGGTCGCCGACCACCTCATCATCGTTGGTCGCACCAATCGATTCGCTTTACGTGAAGGTTCAGTAAGAGGCACGGCGTCGGTTACCGTCGTCGACTCGCGAGGCGAAGCGGTCGATTGGGTCCGCGAGCACCTCGGACAGGGCGACGCCGTCCTCTATGAGAACGACCTGCCGGATCACTATCCCTAGACCTACCCACCAAACACCCGGAGATCAGATGAGCAAGCAAGGCGTTGTGTTCGGAGGGCCCTCTGACGAGCACGACATCTCGATTCTCACCGGGCTTCAGGTTGCTCGGGCGATTGGGGACCTCGATGTCATCTACTGGTCCAAGTCGGGGGAGTGGTATCTCGTCGATGCCGACCTCGAGGCGTCGGACTTCGTCGAGGGTGTGCCTCGCAAGGCCCGTGAACTGACGTTTGTCACCGCTCCCGGCCAGGGCTTCCTGCTCAGGAAGAAGACGCTGGACCTGGATGCGCTTCTCATCGCGTGTCACGGTGGGCCCGGCGAGGACGGAACCCTTCAGGGTCTCCTCGATCTGGTTGGAATTCGTTACACCGGGCCGGGTCAGGCATCGTCGGCGCTGGGGATGGACAAGCTCGCCTTCGGGGCGGCAATGTCGGCAGCGGGGTTACCCACGCTTCACCGCACCCTGGTTGCCACGGGTGAGGAGCCCGCTCCGGGATTCGAGGGTCCCTTCATCGTCAAGCCCCGGTTTGGCGGGTCTTCGATCGGCATCGAGATCGCCGATGACTGGAAGACGGTCAAGGCGCTGAAGCGCTCATCGGGTTACTTCGATCAGGGCGCCGTGGTCGAGCCCTTCCTCGAGGGAAGCCGTGATCTCCAAGTGGCGGTCCGGACCCATCCGGAGTTCGAGATGTCGGCCGTCGAGGCTCCGGCCCGCGCCGACGACGGCATCTACTCCTACGACCAGAAATACCTGGCGTGGGGCGGGGAGGTGAGCGAGGGGCGCGAGCTCCCGGCTTCGATGACACCCGAGGTCGCTTCGGATCTGGCCGGTCTGGCCCGAAGGGTGACCGATGCTGCCGGCCTGCGCGGGGTTGCCCGCATCGATTTCCTGGAACGTGACGGCAGGATCGTCGTCAACGAGGTCAACACGATCCCCGGTTCGATGGCCGCCTATCTCTGGATCGATCCGCCGATCACCAGGGCCCAGCTCTACACGGACATGCTGGCCGAAGCCGCAGGATCACCCACCAGGGTCTTTTCGATCGCGGGCAGCGACGGCACCGCGCTCAGGAGCGCCGGTACCATCGCATCGAAGCTTGGTTAGAGGTGCACCACCGGGCAGGTGAGTGTGCGGGTGATTCCGTCTACGGCCTGAATTCGGGCAACGACGAGCTTGCCGAGTGAATCAACGTCTTCACTGCTGGCCTTGACGATGACGTCGTAGGGACCGGTAACGTCGTCGGCGCTGTCGACACCGGTGATTACACGCACTTCTTCTGCAACAACGGCGGCCTTGCCGACCTCCGTTTGGATCAGGATGTAAGCCTGGACCACCAACTGAGCCTCCTATCGCTCTATCAGGCGATCGACACTAGTGGATCGGTTGGGAGGCCGTTCCGGGAGTGCTGGTCTAGTAGCCGTCCTGGCCCATGCGGACGTTGGAGACAAAGACGTTTCCGTCCTCCTCAACACCGTCGAACATGATGCGTTGACCCTGTCGCAGGAGACGGAAGACCGAGCCTTTGAGCGAACCGGGCCGCAGGTAGGCCTCGGAACGGTCGGACTCACGGACGACGATGCCCGCACCGGTGACGGGGTCGTAGGTCTTGACGACGCCCTGTTCCATTCTGTTAGGCCTTGACTGTCACATTGCGGCCTGTGGCCGCGATTTCTTCCGACCGGACGCGGTGTGGGGACATCATTCAGGCCTTCACCACTTTGCCGGCCCGAATGCACGACGTGCACACGCGGGCACGACGGGTGTTGGACCCGTGCTGGACACGGATCTTCTGGATGTTCGGGAGCCAGCGGCGGTTGCTGCGCTTATGGGAGAAGCTGACGGACTTGCCGTAGCTGGGCTCTTTGCCGCAGATTTCACACCGATAAGACATTCAAATACTCCTGGAGTGGTCAGAGGGGTGTACGGAATTGACTTCCGTGATGACCGAGCGGGAATGATAGCGACCTTCCTGTTCAAGTCCCACTCTGTAGGTACGGTGCCGACATGGCAAGTTTGGCTCGACTGACCGAGGTCCAGACAACCGAAGTGAAAGGCCTGGCCGGCAAGCGGTCCCAGGCCCTGGCCAAGGCCGGGATCGACAACGTGGCCGAATTGCTTCACCACGTCCCGAGGCGATACATCGATCGATCGCTCCAGACACCGATTGCTGACACTCCCATCGGGGCCGAGGTGACCATTATCGGCGAGGTCCGCTCGGTCTCCATGCGTCGCCCCCGTCGCAATCTGGCGATCATCGAGGCGCGGATCGCCGATGAGACGGCCACCATCAAGGCGGTCTGGTTCAACCAGACATTCAGGTCCCGTCAACTCAACGAAGGAGCCCAGGTAGCCCTCTCCGGGGTTGTGGAGTCGTTTCGCGGGTCGTTGCAGATGAAGAGCCCTGCCGTCGACGTGCTCGACTCTCCTTCGGAGAACCTTCTGACCGGGCGTGTGGTGCCGATTCACCCATCGATCGCCGATGTCAGCCCCGGGATCATGAGACGGGCAATGCACAATGCCCTGAAGAGGGCTACCCCGATCGTGGATTCGGTGCCCGGGCGGTTCATAGATGCGCGGGGGCTGATCGATCGTGATTCTGCGTTCAAATCGATCCACTTCCCGGAGTCTCTCGATGAGGTCGGCCCGGCTCGCGAACGTCTCGTCTATGACGAGCTCTTTCGCCTCGAACTAGCCCTCGCCCTCCAGAAGAGAAAGCAGATCCTCGACGCCAACGGAGTGGTCCACGAGCCGGCCGACACCTTGGTGAACAAGTTCATCGACGGCCTCCCCTATGCCCTCACCAGGGCGCAGCGAAAGGTGATGGGAGAGATCGACTCGGACCTCATGACAGCCCATCCGATGCATCGGCTCCTCCAGGGCGAGGTCGGGTCGGGTAAGACCGTCGTTGCCGTGACGACGCTGCTCCGGGGAATCGAGGGTGGATGGCAAGGAGCGATCATGGCGCCGACCGAGGTTCTCGCCGAGCAGCACTACATGGGTGTTCGCGGGCTGCTCGTCGATGCCGGTCTGTCGCCGGAGCCTCATGGCGAGGGCTCAGGCCTCGGGATGGACAGTCTGTTCGATTCTGGGGAGCCTGTGATCCACCTTGCACTGCTCACAGGGTCGGTGGCGACCTCCAATTACAAGCCTGACATCAACAGAGAGGAGTTGCTCGCCGATGTGGCTTCGGGTCAGGTCGATCTCCTGGTCGGTACTCACGCCCTGATCCAAGAAGGCGTCCATTTCCACCGGCTTGGCGTTGCCGTCGTCGACGAGCAGCACCGCTTCGGCGTGGCCCAGCGTGTCCAGTTGAAGGAAAAGGCCGAAGAGATCGAACCGGACTTGTTGATCATGACGGCCACACCGATTCCTCGGACGCTCTCGATGACTCTCTACGGGGACCTGGACGTCTCGATAATCGACGAGATGCCACCAGGCCGGACGCCCGTGAACACGAGCCATCTTTCCAAGATCGAGGAGGGTGTCGCCTGGAAGTTGATCGAGTCCGAGGTGGCCGACGGCCGCCAGGCATTCGTGGTGTGCCCGTTGGTCGAAGACAGTCCCAAGGTCGAGGCTGCCTCTGCGGTGGCAGAGCATGAGCGACTGTCGGCACTGCTTCCTGAGCTCGAGGTAGGCCTGATCCACGGACAACTGCGCTCTGCGGAGAAGGAGGCGGTCATGTCTCGGTTCCGCGCAGGAGAGATCGAGGTCCTGGTCTCCACCACGGTCATCGAGGTGGGTATCGATGTGCCCAACGCCACGGTGATGGTCATCGAGGACGCCGACAGATTCGGTCTATCGCAACTGCATCAGTTGCGTGGCCGGGTGGGTCGCGGTGCTCACGCGGGCACGTGCTTGCTGCTCGCCGACCCGACCACCGACGAAGGCACGGAACGTCTTGCGGCGATGGTGGCGACGACAGACGGTTTTCGGCTGGCGGAGGAGGACCTGCGGATTCGAGGGCAGGGAACCGTCTTCGGGACGCGGCAGTCGGGAGTCAAGGACTTGAAACTGGCCAATATCCTCGAGGACTTCGAGACGCTCGTGGCCGCAAGACGCGACGCTTTCGGCCTGGTCGACTCGGACCCGGGACTGGTCGACCATCCCGATCTCGCCAAGGAGGTCAGGGCGATGCTCGGGGACGAGGTCGACTGGCTTTTCGTGAGTTAGGCGGGCGGTATGAGAATTATCGCCGGATCGGCACGAGGAAGAAGGCTGAAAGCGCCGGACACAACGGACACCCGTCCGGTGACCGATCGTGTTCGTGAAGCGGTGTTCTCGTCCATTGGCTCCTGGGTCGAGGATGCCGTCGTCGCCGACCTGTACGCCGGATCAGGCTCTTTCGGGCTAGAGGCGTTGTCGAGAGGGGCCGCCAGCGCGGTGTTCGTCGAAAGCGGCCGCAAGGCACTCCAGGCACTGCGCTCCAACGTGGAGACTCTCGGACTCGGAGGGACGGTTGTCGCGTCGAAAGTCCAGGACTTCCTCCGACGTTCTGACGGTGGCTTCCATCTGGTCTTCATCGACCCCCCGTGGCCGATGTCGACCGGGGAAGTGGAGAGCGATCTGGCGCTGGTGGACGCCCTGGTGCTACCCGGTGCGGAGATCATCACGTCGCGGAGGCACACCGATCGACCTCCGGAGGCTCCCAAAACCTGGCGGGTTGCCACCAATAAGCGCTACGGAGATACCAGAATTCTCCGGTACGAGAAGTTAGAAGACGACACGTGACGACTGCCCAATGACGACAGCTCAATGACGACAGCCCAATGACCACAGCACTGTGCCCCGGCAGTTTCGACCCGCCGACCAATGGCCACGTCGACGTGATTCAACGCGTCGTGTCCTCATTTGATCACATAGTGGTCTCGATCATCGAGAATCCGTCCAAACAGTCGATGTTCACCGCTGCCGAGCGCGCCGACATGATCGCCGAGATTCATGGAGACACGGTCGAGATCGCGATCTTTGACGGCCTCCTAGTCGGCCATGCCCGCGAAATGGGAGCCGACGTGGTGGTGAAAGGCCTCAGAACTGTTGACGACTACGAATATGAGAATCAAATGGCACAGATGAACCGGCACTTGACCGGCATGGAAACGCTGTTCATGCCGACGAAGCCGGAGTATGGATTCATCTCGTCATCACTCGTGAAAGAGGTAGCAAGGCTCGGAGGATCCGTGTCCGGATTGGTCCCCGACGTGGTGGAGAAGGCACTCAAGGAGCGGTTGTCATGACTCAGGACACACAATTCGAAGCCGGCACCGAGGTGGTGGTGGATGCAACGGGACGACCCGAGCCCACCGACATCCTCGACATCGTGGACGATCTCGTCGTCCATCTTCACGAGGCCAAGACGATGCCTTTGTCGTCGAATGCTCTCGTCGACCGCGACATGATCCTCGACTTGCTGGAGAGCCTCCGGTCGAGTCTTCCCGACGAGTTGAGGGCGGCCCGCTGGATGGTTCGCGAGCGCGAGGCATTCATCGCCCGCACCAACGAGAAGGCCAGGGAGACCATGGACAAAGCCCGAACAGAGGCTGATGTTCTGGTGTCCGATTCCAATATCGTCGCTGAAGCGGTGGAAGAGGCCAACATTCTGGTGCGCCGGGCAGAGGGCGAAGCCCGCAAGCTGCGGTTGGAAACCGAAGACGAGATCGAGAAGAAGCTGCAACGGGTGGAGAGCCTGCTTGTCGACATCATGGCCCAGGTCCACTCGGCGCGCGACGAACTGCACACTGCGAGACCAAAACCACCCGAAGTTCCGCTCTAGCTCGGACTTGCTGGGAACCTGTGCCGATGGTTGACGATCTGATCATCAACGTCGAGAGCCTTTTTGGGCGCCTCGAGAAGCACCGCCCGTTCCAGGGCACCCGTCATGTGTCACTCAGACTGGGAGAAGCGATCGTGGACGGCCCCATGGATGTGTCGGGAAATGTCGTCGGCACCCTCGACGGCGTCCAGGCCGAGTTCTCAGCCCGAGCTATGGCGACCATGGTTTGCGTCCGATGCCTGAAACGGTGGTCGGACGAAGTGACTGCTCGCGGATCTCAGCACTTCTCTGCCATTCCCGACGAGGACGGATACGTCGTCAAGGAAGGTCAGATCGACGTCGGTGCTCCCGCCATGGATGAATTGGCCCTATCCCTTCCGGCTGCTCCCGTCTGTGAAAAAGACTGCAGGGGACTTTGCCCAATCTGTGGGACCGACTTGAATAGTGACCCCTGTGACGGGCATGGGGATGATTCCGATTCTCCGTTTGCCGTCCTGAAAGATCTGTTCGATTCCTGAGTACCAAGGAGTACCCCCTCATGGCGGTGCCAAAGAAGAAGATGTCGCGTTCACGCACCCGTCAGCGCAAGGCCGCCTGGAAGGTCTCGGCCCCGACCACCGTCAACTGTGAGCAGTGCGGTAAGCCGAAGCTTCCACATCGCGCCTGTCGCGAGTGCGGTACTTACGCGGGTCGCGAAGTAATCGAGACCAACTAAGTCCCGGAGCCCCAGCTTTCCATGGCTCGCATCGCCCTCGACACAATGGGGGGCGACCACGCTCCAGCAGAGACCGTCGCCGGTGCAGTAGACGCCGCCCGTAAGGGTGTTGATGTCGTGCTGGTCGGTCGTCACGACACCATCGAGGCCGAGCTATCCAACCATGAATACCGTCTTCCGATTGTTGACGCACCCGACGTCATTGGCATGGGCGACGATCCTCGCCGAGCGTTACGGGAGAAGCCTGAAGCGTCGATAACCGTCGCCGCTCGTCTCGTGGCGGAAGGCAATGCCGAAGGTTTTGTGTCTGCCGGGTCCACGGGTGCGGCCATGGCAGCAGCGGCAATCATCGTTGGTCGCATAAAAGGGGTGGCCCGGCCGGCGATCGCCACCATCTTCCCGACGCCCAACTCCCCAACTCTCGTCCTCGATTCTGGGGCCAACACCGACGTCAAACCCGAGCAGTTGGCGCAGTTCGGGATCATGGGCTCTGTCGCTGCCCAAGCCCTTCTTCACGTGGAGCGTCCCCGTGTGGGTTTGCTCTCGATAGGCGAAGAACGGGGCAAGGGTCGAATTCTGGAGAAGGCTGCTTATGAGCTTCTCGAGGCCGGTCCGATCGAATTCATCGGGAACCTGGAAGGCCGGGACATCTCGACCGACAAGGCCGACGTGATCGTCACCGACGGATTCACCGGCAATGTCTTCTTGAAGACCACCGAAGGAACGGCGAAGCTGATTGCCCGGTACCTGAAGGAGGCGCTTTCTGATCTCCCGCCTGACATTCAGGAGGCGGTCCGCCCCGCCATCGCTTCGGTTCAGAACAAACTCGACTACGAGACATACGGCGGCGCACAGTTGCTCGGGGTCAAGTCGGTAGCGGTGATCGCACATGGCAGCTCGAGCCGCGTTGCGATCTCTAACGCCTTGTCCATGGCAAGCGAGGGCGCAGTCGAAGACCTGCCCGGCCGGTTGGCTGAACAGCTCGGATGAGCCTTGAAACCCGCCTCGGCCACACATTCGGTAATCCGGACCTGCTTCGCCTGGCGCTGACCCATCGTTCGGTCAGCTCGGAGAATCCTTCCCGCAACGACAACGAGCGTCTCGAGTTCCTGGGCGATGCGGTGCTTCAGCTAGTAGTGACCGACGTCCTGTACGAGTCGTTTCCACATCTGGCCGAAGGGCAACTGGCCAAGATTCGAGCAGCGGTCGTGAGTCGACCTGCTCTCGCCGAAATAGCCCGCTCGGTCGATCTGGGCTCATTCGTCGAGCTAGCTCCCGGCGAGGAGCGCACGGGCGGCAGGGAGAAGAATTCCATCCTCGCCGACGCCTTCGAAGCGATTCTGGGTGCGGTGTATCTCGACTCCGGATTGGACGCTGCCCGCCAGACCATTCTCCGCTATTGGACGGAGCCGATCGCGGAGCGGGCCAAGGCTCCGGGCGTCAAGGACTACAAAACCCGTCTCCAGGAGCATCTTGCAGCCGAAGCGAAACGTCCGGACTATCGGGTCGATGGAATGGGCCCCGACCATGATCGCGAGTTCGTGGCGACGGTTTCTGTCGAAGGCCGAACTCTCGGCCGGGGTGGGGGACGGTCCAAGAAGGCCGCCGAACAGGCAGCCGCCGAGGTTGCTCTCCAGGCGCTCACCCGAGATCGGCAGTAACTAGCGGCTCAATGCGGGCCCGCAGATCCACATACCAGACGGTCCACATGGACCCGATGCCCCCCACGATCAGGCCCTGGGCGAATAGCCCGATGATCGAGGCGACCGAGATGCCAAGGCTGAGATTGTCCAGCGAGGCCAGCGGCAGGGCGATTAGTTGGATCAACTGGGCGGAAACGGTCCCGAGCAGGCCCACGACGGCGAGATAGCCCAGAGTCGAGCCCCACCTTGGCTTGACCAGTTCGAAGCTCCGCACCAGGCCTGCGACGAGGCCCCGGCGCTCGAGGGCGACCACGGGCGTCAGCATGGACAGGCCGACCGCCATCCATAAGGCAGGGGCGACGCATGCAATCAAGAACAGGAACACCACGAATCCGCCACCACCCCTCCCGGCGAAAGGGATCGACCAGACGAGCACGCCCAACGCCCCCAACCCGATGACCAAGACCAGCGCAATGAGGCTGGATGCCAGGGCGAGGGGGTAGCGGCCCAGTGCGAAGCGGCGAGCCTGGTGTCCGGTAATCATCGATCCGGCCAGTTCCCCGGAGATGATCTTGTGAGCAGCGAGGTAAACGAAGACTGTTGCCAGGGTTTGCAGTCCTGCGGCGATGGCCGTGGCGACGAGGAATGAGTCGATCAACTCGAAGAGCACTTCATCACTCAGCGTTTGCAGCACCCCCGGGTCGTTGATCACGATCTCGAGGAATTCGGTGGCGCCTGTCCATCGGAATATCAGCAGCGACAGAAGCCCAACCGGGACAAACACCAGCGATGCCGTTGAAACAATGGGTCGCCACGTCCTGGTTATCGAATTCAGGGCGTCGCCAAGCACCTGACTGAAGGGGCGAGGAAGTATGCGCATGGCCCGGGGTACCGTAACCGCCCGCTGTCGGAGAAGAGCCCTGCCCGAACTTCCAGAAGTCGAGATCACCCGCCGCCACCTCGAGGCGGCGATGGTCGGCCGTGTTATGAGCGATGTGTCGATCCGGCACCAGCGCACATCGCGTCACAACGCGTCACCCGACGAGGTCGAGGCCCTGCTGACCGGGCGGCTGGTGAGGTCGGTGGGCCGCCATGGGAAGTTCCTTCTCATCGGGCTTGACGACGAGCACACCCTGGTGGGCCACCTGGGCATGTCGGGCCGGTTCAGCGTCGTGGATCATGACGCGGAGACAGAGCCCCATACCCACTTCGTTGCGCGTCTCGATGACGGCCATGAAGTGCGGTTCGTCGATCCGAGGACCTTCGGATTCATTGCTGTGTTCGATGAGGATGAGCTGGGTCGTTCGGGTGTCGGCCGGCTCGGACCTGATGCTTTCGACTCGCCACCAAGCGCAAATGACCTGGCTGAGAGGCTCAAGGGACGCAGTGCGCCGATCAAGGCGCTGCTCCTCGATCAGGGTCCCGTGTCCGGTCTCGGCAACATCTATGCCGACGAGGCGCTGTTCGGAGCGGGGATTCACCCGATTAGTGAGGGTGGGGAACTCGGGGTGTCCGAGATCGCGGCACTCCTCGACTCGGTCCGGACAGTGCTCGGCCGAGCGATAGAGAACGGAGGGACCACCCTCGATGATCTCGCTTACCTCCTCCCGGACGGCAGAGCCGGAGACAACATGACGGTCCTCTCTGTCTACGGCCGGACAGGGGAGCCGTGCGTTGACTGTGGCAGGCCGATCGAGCGCATCATCATCCGCGGACGTTCGACACACTTCTGCCCGATCTGTCAGCAGCGATGAGAGAGAAAGCGGTCCACGCCTGGGTGAGCGGCCGGGTTCAGCAGGTGGGGTACCGGCAGGCATGTCGGAGCCTGGCCCGGTCTCTGGGGCTGGTCGGCTGGGTTCGAAATCTAGTGGACGGGCGTGTCGAGCTTTTCGTTCAGGGCGAGGCGGAGAACGTCAACGTGTTGATCGACTGGGCTTGGTCGGGCCCCTCTCACGCCTGGGTGACAGGCGTCGAATCCGACAATGTCGCGTCCGATGTCACACTCACCGATTTCTTCATCCAGCCCAGTCCGTCACGTTCCTGATCGGGGCCCTCAAACGCCGGCAAAAGCAGGAGTTCTAGGTAGCCTGTCCGAACAATCACAGCGATGTAATTAGCCAGGTAGATAACTGTGTATTTGAAGTCACTCAAACTCGCCGGTTTCAAGTCATTCGCGGATCGGACGCGTCTCGAGCTTCGGGAAGGCGTCACCGTGATCGTCGGCCCCAACGGCACGGGCAAGTCGAATGTGGTCGACGCTCTCTCGTGGGTGCTCGGTACGCAATCGACCAAGGCTCTTCGGACCGGGAAGATGGAAGATGTCATCTTCGCCGGGACCGCGACGCGGCCGTCGCTCGGGAAGGCCGAGGTCACCCTCATCGTGGACAACGTCGGGCGTCAGATCGACCTCGACCTCGATGAGATCTCGATCACGAGACGCCTTTATCGGGATGGTTCGAGCGACTACGAGCTCAACGGCCTCACCTGTCGCCTGCTGGACATCCAGGATCTCCTATCCGATGCGGGAGTGGGGCGTCGCCAGCATGTCATCATCGGTCAGGGCGAGATCGGAAAGGTGCTCAACGCTTCTCCCGAAGAGCATCGAGCGGTGATCGAGGAGGCTGCCGGCATTCTCAAGCATCGTCGGCGAAAAGAGCGCGCCGAGCGTCGTCTCGAGCGCACCGACGACGACATGGTCAGACTCCAGGATCTCCTTGGTGAGATTGCTCGCCAGATGCGTCCCTTGCGCCGCCAGGCCAACGCAGCCGCCAAGTACGACGGGCTCAAGGGCGAGGTCATCTCCCTTCGCCTCTACCTGGGAGGACAGGCCCTCGCGCAGTTTGATCGAGACCTGACCATCACGACGTCGGAGAAGTCGCGTCTTCATGAAGGACTCGATGTCGACGAGACCCGGATCCAAGATCTTGGAGGACGGCTAGCGGACCTCACCGAAGCAGCGAGCCAGGTTGGCGCCGACCTCGACCGCGATACGTCTGCGGCTGCACTTCTAGAGACCACCAACGAACGCCTGCGTCGGATCGCCTCAGTCGCTCAAGAGCGCACGCGGGCGCTGACGGGCAGGCGGGAAGCGGCAGTGGAGCGCGTCCAGGACCTCACCGAGGAAGCCGGGGCCCTTGCCACCGAACTCGAAGAGATCGCCTCGAATCGTCGTGGCGCCGAGGCCCTGGCGGAGAGCGCCGAGAATGCCTTCCGTCGTCTCGAGGATCAAGAGCGTGCGATCGCTACCCAGAACGCTCTGTCTCCCGAAGGCGCCCTCGCTGCCGTTCGCGGCGAGCTCAGCGCACTCGAAGCGGCCGATGCCAGAGACCGGAGAGAACAGGAACGTGTCTCCCACCGGCTGAATGTCCTCGCCTCCCGATCGGCAGGTGAGACCAACGAGGTCGAACGTATCAACGGTGAGATCAGGGCGATCGACACCGAGCTGACAGATCTCCAGAAGGTATATCAGGAAGCATCCGAGCACAGCAGACGCGATCAGGAGTCCTGGACCGAGGCAGAGAATGCGCTCACGGAAGCCCGCTTGTCGCACGCCTCGGCGGAAGCACGGGTCGAGGCCGTTCGGTCCGCTCTCGAAGGCCGCTACGACTCCGCGGCACGCGATCTGGCCGAAGGAGCCACCGGATCGGTGGGATCGCTGACGTCGCAGCTCGATATCGGCGAAGGTGTCGAGACTGCGGTCGAGGTGGCCCTCGGTCGATGGGTGGACGCTGTGGCGTTCGAGGACGTCGACGGAGTTCGGGATGTCGTCGAGATGGTCAAAGGATCGGGCGGCGGCTCGGTGTCTGTTGTCTCTGCGATGTCCGAAGGGGCCGCTCCCGCTCGCGAGGTTGCTGAATCGCTCGGTCTCGAGGCTCTCATCGACCGTCTTGGCCCGAAAGCACATCAGGGCCTGGCAAGCCGGCTTCTCGGGGATGTCGTTCTGGTGGAGGGCTGGGTCTCCGGATGGGACCTCGTGGCACGTCACCCCGCCCTCAGGGCGGTAACCCCCGAAGGCGACTTGATATCGGTGAGTGGTGTCCACATCGCCAATCCCGACGGGGCCGGTCCGGCGATGCTCGAAGCATCCGAGGTGGCATTGGAGAGAGCGACCACCGACCTCGCAAGGGCCGGGTCCCGACACACGGCCGTCCGACGCGATTTTGACAACAGCCGGAACGTCGAGCGGATAGCTCTCGAACGCCTCGAATCGGCCGAAGCTTCGCTCGCCGGGCGTTCCGAAGCCATGGCACGGCTGCAGAAGTCGGTCGACACCATCGCTGATGAGCAAGAACGGCTCGGAGAGCGCACCCGGGCACTGACCGAATCGATCAATGCCGGCGGGGATCAGATGACAGAGCTGAGGGGGCGCCTCGCTGCCCTCGAAGGCGAAGAGGCAGAGCGTTTGAAGGTTTGGGAAGAGCTCGAAGGTCGTCGTATCCAGCTTGGGGCCGACCGTGAGGTTGCGCGATCCGAGTGGCAGGACACCGCCGGCGGCCTCCGCGAGATTGTTCAACGTGAGCGTCTTCTCACCGAACGCTCCGAACGGATCACGGTCGAATTGAGATCGATAGAGAGCGGCGACGGCGTTCAGGGAGACCCCGAGCGTCTCTCTTTCGTAGAGGATCTGGCGAGACGGGCCACATCCATTCTCGAGACCCGGATTGGAGAGTTGCGTGACCGCCAAGCGACCCTTCGGAGCGAGAACGCCGATGTGATCGAGGGCCTGGAGTCGGTCCGGGGCGATCACGATCGCCGCACCACGGCCATTGCCGATGCGAGGCAGCGAATCGCCGAATTGGACGTCCGCCTCACCGAGCTCCGACTGCACCGGGAGGCGATCGTCGAGTCGATACGCAGGGACGCCGACGCCGGCGTTGAGGCCGCGATGGGCGCACCAAGGCCCGATCTCGACGAAGGTACCGACCTCGAAGCCACTCTGGAGACGAAGATCGCCCAGCTTGGCCGTCTCGGCCCGATCAATCCATTGGCGGCCAGTGAGTACGCGGAACTCGAGGAACGACATACGTTCCTGTCGGAGCAAAAGGCCGATGTGGAGTCATCGAGAGAAGAGCTGCGCAAGGTCATCGCCGCGCTGGAGTCCGAGATCGAACACAGGTTCCAGGCAGCCTTCGACGAGGTCGTTGGGGCTTATGAGCACTACTTCGAGGTGCTGTTCCCAGGAGGTCGGGGGCAGATCCGCCTGATCGATCCTGAGGATCCCCGGTCCGGGGTGTCCATCGAGGCGCAGCCTCTCGGCAAGAAGGTTTCTCAGATGACGCTGCTCTCCGGTGGCGAGCGAAGCCTCGCGGCCCTGGCATTCCTGTTCGCGATCTTCGAGGCCCGACCCAGCCCGTTCTATGTGCTCGACGAGGTCGAAGCCGCCCTCGACGACTCCAATCTCAGGCGATTTCTTCGAATTGTGGATGAATTCCGTCAGCGGGCGCAGTTGATCATCGTCACCCACCAGCAGCAGACGATGGAGGCGGCCGATGTCCTGTATGGCGTCACCATGGAGCCTGGAGGGTCATCGAAGGCCATCCGCAAGGACATGGCGGTTCTCACCGTCGAGAACGTCGCTTAGCCTCCTATGTTGCGACGTCTTGTTGTATCTGCCGGGCCCACAACCCTGCTGAGCAGGGTCTATTGCACATCAGAATCGTGCACGGATCTGCCGGGCCCACAACCCTGCTGAGCAGGGTCTATGGCCCGCCAGATGGGCCGTCGTACTCCGATGGGGTGTCTAGCCTCACTCCGCGATGGACATAACCACGCTGATCCTTCTGTTGGCGGTTGTCGCCATCCTCCTGGTGGTGGCTGTTCTGCTGTATGTGCGAGGACGGTCCCGACCCGGGCCGACCGCGACCGGCCGACTCACCAAGACCGCCACCACGCTTGGCGCGGCACTTCGAGGCGCATGGGGGTCGGGTCTGGATGATCTGTCCTGGACAGAGATCGAAGAAGCGCTGATCGCCGCCGACGTAGGGGTCGATACGACGAGCCGCATCGTTGGTGGAGTGAGGAGCGCCAAGCCCGAGACGAGCGACCAAGCCCGACGGGAACTGGCCGCATCGCTCAAGAAGGAGCTTGCCGGGCCCGAGCGCGACATGAGCACGAAAGGCACACCGGCTGTGGTTCTCGTCGTTGGCGTCAACGGAACCGGCAAGACGACGACGATCGCCAAACTCGCTCACCGCCTGACGGCAGAAGGCTTGGGGGTGGTTCTCGCCGCCGCCGACACCTTCAGGGCCGCCGCCGGGGAACAGCTTCAGACCTGGGGCGAACGTGTTGGCGTGAATGTGGTCTCTGGACAGGAGGGCGGCGACCCCGCCTCTGTTGCCTTCGACGCCATCTCCTCAGCGAAGGCCAAGGGGACCGACATCGTTCTCGTAGACACGGCCGGGCGGTTGCACGGGAAGAAGAACCTGATGGCCGAGCTTGCCAAGATTCACCGGGTTGCTGCCGGCGAGGCCAATGTGTCCGAGATCCTTCTGGTCCTGGATGCGACCGGAGGCCAGAACGGACTTGCTCAGGTCCGGGTCTTCGCGGACACAGTGCCGGTCACCGGAATCGTTCTCACCAAGCTGGACGGTACGGCCAAAGGGGGCATCGCCATCGCAGTCGAGAAGGAATTGGGAGTACCCGTCAAGTTCGTTGGTTTGGGCGAGGGGGTGGACGACCTCGAGCCCTTCGATCCGGATAGCTTTGTAGACGCGATGCTGGAGCAATCATGAACACCGATGAACTTGTAGCGGCCGCCCGGGCGGCAGCAGAGGGCTCGTACTCGCCTTACTCACACTTCAGGGTGGGTGCGGTCGTGGTCGGAGCGGATGGAGAGGTCTTCACCGGGGCGAACGTCGAGAACGCCGCCTATCCCTCGGGGTCGTGTGCCGAGTCGACAGCGATCAATACTGCGGTCAGCCAGGGTGTCAGGAAGATCGACACCGTGGTTGTTGCCTGTGTCGACGCCGAGGATGTCGAGGGCTCCTATCCGTGCGGACGCTGCCGGCAAATCATGTCCGAGTTCGATGTCGAAAAGGTGATTGTCACCGGTGGCGAGGGGTCGGATGTGCGGGAACACACTCTCGACGAACTGCTGCCCCACCGATTCGATTTGGACCACTAGGCGGGTTTTTCTCTGATCGTCCCATGCCTATGATGCCTCGCTCCCAGGAAGAGGGGCGGATGGCCGCATCAGCCATTGACATCGGACGCGAGCACGACGCATGTGGCGTCGGCTTCATCGCCGCCCGCGACCGTCGGCCCACCTTTCGGTTGACCCGCCTCGCTGTCGAGTGTCTCCAGCGTCTCGACCATCGCGGGGCCGTTGCCGCCGACGGAACCGGCGATGGGGCCGGGCTTCTCACTCAGATCCCTCAGAAATTGATCAAGCGCGAGCTTCGTTCCCAGGGGCTGAGCGTCGATCCGGCTCGTCTCGGCCTGGTCATGTGCTTTCTTCCGCCCGTCGAGGCCGCAGTTTCCCGGACCATCGTCACCGATGCCCTCGAGGCGGAAGACCTTCGATTGATCTTCTGGCGATCGGTTCCCATAGACCCATCGGTGCTTGGCGATCATGCCAGAGAAGTCCTGCCACTGATCGAGCAGGCTGTCGTCACCGGGGACGTCGAAGGAGAGGCCTTTGAGCGAGCCCTCTTCCTGGCCCGCAAGCGGATGGAGAGAAACGCCAATCCGGGTTTCTCCGTCCCCTCCGCGTCATCCCGGTCGGTGGTGTACAAGGGTCTCTACACGGCAAGTCGCATCGCTGAGTTCTATTGGGATCTGAGAGACCCCGACTTCGAGACCGCCTATGGCCTCTTCCATCAGCGTTTCTCGACCAACACCTTCCCGAGCTGGGAAAACGCCCAACCCTTCCGCACCCTGGCCCACAACGGGGAGATCAACACGATCCAGTCGAATCGGTCCTGGATGCAAGCCAGGCAGAACTCGGCGACCCCCGGCGTCTGGGGTGACCGGCTGGCTGACGTGTTCCCATTCCTCCAGCCTCTCCTCTCCGACTCGGCAAGCCTCGACAACGCATTTGAGCTTCTCATGCAAAGCGGGCGCTCCCTGCCCCACGTGAAAGAGATGCTGATCCCTGCGGCTTGGGAGAACGTTGGTGACCTCGAGCCCGAACTCGCCGCCTTCTACGAGTACCACGCCTTCCTCACCGAACCCTGGGATGGACCCGCCGCAATTGCCGTCAGCGACGGGATCTCGCTTCTCGCCGGGATGGATCGCAACGGTCTCCGACCGGCGCGTTGGACCCTCACACCTGACGTGATCGTCGTTGCCTCCGAAGCCGGCGTCTGCCCCGAGGAGGAGGCAAGGGCTCTCGAGACGGGCCAGCTCGGCCCCGGGGAGTTGCTCCTGTTCGATGGCGCGACCGGTGAGATCCGTCATTCCGCCGAAGTGAAGAGGGGCCTGGCGTCCCGGCTTCCATACGCAGATTGGGTCAACACCGAGACCCTCCATATCCGCGCCCCCTTTGACGCCAAGAATGACGAGCGCTTCGATGCCGGCGCCCTCACCCGGGTCTTCGGGTATACCGCCGAAGAACGGCGTCTGATCCTCGCCCCGATGGCCGAGGGCATCACGCCCATCGGCTCGATGGGCGACGACACGGGCCTGGCCGCGCTGTCCGAAAGGCCCCGGCGACTGCCCAGATACTTCCAACAGATGTTCGCCCAGGTGACGAACCCGCCAATGGATCCGATCCGTGAGAGGCTCGTCATGTCCCTCCGGATCCAACTCGGTCGTCGCGGCCCGATCCTCGAGGACTCTCCAAGCCAGGCACACTTGATCGAGTTGGCGAGCCCAATTCTCTCCGATGCCGAGTTGGAAGCCATCGTCCGGTCGGGAGATAGAAGGTTCTTCTCTCATTGGATCGCCGCAACGTGGAGCACCGAGGAGGGCCCGGAAGGTCTCGAACCCAGGTTGGATCAGATCTGCGAGGAGGCCGTTCAAGCCGTCCGGCTGGGCGCTTCCGTCCTGGTTCTGTCTGATCGTGAGACTGCCGTCGACACCGCCCCTATCCCGATGTTGCTAGCCGTGGGGGCCGTTCACCACCATCTCATCGATGCCGGGGTCCGCGGTGCCGTGTCCCTGGTGGCTGTCTCGGGTGAGCCTCGGGATTCGCACGATGTCGCCTGCTTGATCGGGTATGGGGCGTCGGCGGTCAACCCATACCTCGCCATCGATCAGATCATCGATTTGGCCCGTTCCGGAATGGTCGAGATCGATCCGATCACGGCCCAGGAGAACTACAGGAGGGCGCTCGAGACCGGTCTCCTCAAGATCATGTCGAAGATGGGCGTCTGCACCCTGTCCGCCTATCGCGGATCTGAGTTGTTCGAGGTGATCGGTATCTCTGAGAGGCTGTGCCAGCGAGCCTTCCGCAACACTCCGAGGCGGCTGCGCGGTATCGGCATCTCCGAACTCGCTCAGGAGGCCTTGGACCGGCACGCGAATTTCGACGGCGGCGGGATCCAGTCGGGCGGCTTCTACAAGCATCGTCGTGGCGAGGATCTCCACATCATGGGACCCAAGATGGTCCTCGATCTCCAGAAGTCGGTTCGATCGGGGGACTACGAGGGCTGGACGAAGTTTCTCGACACTCTCCAAAATCGTCCGCCCGGCCTCATTCGGGACCTGCTCGGGTTCGTGCAGCGAGAAGCCATCCCCCTGGAGGAAGTCGAATCGGTCGAGTCGATCATGCGGCGATTCACCACCGCGGCGATGTCGCTTGGCGCCTTGTCTAAAGAGGCCCATGAGGCACTGGCCGAAGCGATGAATCTGATTGGCGCTCGCTCTAATTCGGGCGAGGGCGGTGAGGATCCGGAGCGGTTCGGATCCAACCGGAACTCTGCGATCAAGCAGATCGCGTCGGGACGGTTTGGGGTCACTCCGGCCTATCTCAACTCCGCCGAGGAGTTTCAGATCAAGATGGCGCAGGGTTCGAAGCCCGGCGAGGGAGGACAACTCCCCGGCCACAAGGTGACCGAAGAGATCGCCAGGCTGCGTCACACCGAGCCAGGTATCACACTCATATCACCCCCTCCGCATCACGACATCTACTCGATCGAGGATCTTGCCCAGCTCATCTACGACCTGAAATCCTTCAAGCCTTCAGCCCGAGTCTCGGTGAAGCTCGTCAGCGAACCTGGAGTCGGGACCATTGCTGTCGGGGTTGCCAAGGCAGACGCCGATGTCATCACCGTTTCCGGAGCCGAGGGCGGGACGGGTGCGTCACCTCTCGTTTCTGTGAAACATGCCGGCTCACCATGGGAGTTGGGGATCGCCGAAGCCCACCAGGCCCTGGTGGCCAAGGGCCTCCGGTCCCGGGTGGTCCTCGAGGCCGACGGTGGGGTCCGGTCCGGTCGGGACGTGGTGGTTGCGGCCATGCTCGGCGCCGAGCGCTTTGGATTCGGGACCCTTCCGTTGCTGGCAATGGGCTGCAAGATGGTCAGGCAGTGTCATCTCAACACCTGTCCGGTGGGAATCACCACCCAGGATCTCGACTTCCGCGCCAAGTTCGTCGGTTCGGCCTCCCAGGTTGTCGTGCTGTTCCGTCATCTCGCAGAGGAGATCAGGCATCACCTCGCCGCTCTGGGCAAGAGGTCTTTCGTCGACATAGTGGGTCGCGCCGATCTGCTGCGACCGAATGATCCTGACCACCCCCTCGCACCCGACCTCGCCTCCCTCCTGGTTCGGGCGCAGGACCGGAAGAAGCACGAGGGCTACACCTCGATTCCGTTGTCGAGCCTGGCTAGGCGGATGGTTGTCGATTCACAGGAAGCGATTGCGCAAGGGACAGCGATCAGACTGAGCTATCCGATTCGTAACGTCGACCGGACCGTCGGAGCCCGCCTGGCCGGTGAGATTGCGGCACAGCACGGAGATGCCGGCCTCGAGGAGGGCACGATCGATGTGCGCCTCTCGGGCACCGCCGGGCAGAGTTTCGGTGCCTGGCTGTCACCCGGAGTTGTCCTCTGCCTCGAGGGGACCGCCAACGACTTCGTGGGCAAGGGAATGGGGGGAGGCGTGGTGTCCGTAGCGCCGACCCGGTCGGGCGGTGTCCCCCAGGGTGCCGGTAATGCCGTTCTGTACGGAGCGACCGGTGGACGGCTGTTTATCGCTGGTCGTGTCGGTCAGCGATTCGCGGTGAGGAACTCGGGTGCTGCGGCTGTGGTGGAGGGGTGCTCCGATCACGGATGCGAGTACATGACCGGCGGGATTGTCGTCGTGCTCGGCCCGGTCGGCCGCAACTTCGCAGCGGGGATGACCGGGGGAACGGCTTTCGTCTGGGATCCCGATCTGGGATTGAAGGGCCGTCTTGCGGCGACCGCTCCCAGAGTTCGAAGACCGGATGAATCCGAGGCGGCCGTCTTGATGGGCATGGTTCAGGAGCATTACGACAGGACCGGAAGTCCCTTGGCGGCCGAACTGATCAGTGTTCCGTCAGACGTGAGTCAGTTCTGGGTGATCTCCCCTGGAGAGAACCCGGATGAGCTGGATCTCATCGTGCCCGAGCAACGAGAAACAGCCGGCTGAACGGGAGAGTCGTTGCACCGTCGTCGCGCGGTGGGTACGCCTCTCGATACGCGTCCTTGCACTCCCGTTCCAGCCGAAGACATTCGTCATCATCGAGTACTGCGAGCACCGGCCGGAGAAGGCTCCCCGTCACCCAAGTCCACACCGGGTCGGGGCCGGTGAGCGTTTGGAAGTAGGTGGTCCTCCAACTGTCAACATCTGCGGGCTGAACCCAGCGCCTGTAGTCGTCGGGTTTGCCGACGCGGTCGCGGATAAGGGCATCGCGGGCGGCCTGCGGCCAGTTGCCCTCATCGAGGATCGTCTTGGGAACGGAGTGCGTGCCCGCTGCCCAGTTGTCCGGCATCGAGACGGCCAGTACCCCGCCGGGTGACAGATACGACCTGAGACGACCAAACAGCGGCTGATGTCCTTCTATCCAGTGGAGAGCGGCGTTGGAGAAGATGAGGTCAATTTGACCTGTGGGCTTCCAGGACTCGATGTCTGCGGTTGCCCAGTCGATTCCGTCGTGTTCGGCACCGGCGCGCTCGACCATCTCGGGGGAGGAATCGATGCCGGCGATTTCTGCATCAGGCCATCTCGAAGCAAGCACCGAAGTCAGATTCCCTGTTCCGGCACCGAGGTCGACGATGGCTCCCGGATTGATGTCCGGGATCCGTGAGATCAACTCGAGACCTGGTCGGGTCCGTAGATCGGCATAGCGCAGGTAGCGGTCCGGGTCCCAGATCATCGCCCTTGGCCGCCGGCTACCGGGCCTCGAGAGCCTCGATCAACTGCGGAAGGATCTTTTTAGCATCACCGACTATTCCGAGATCGGCGAGGGAGAAGATCGGTGCGTCGGGGTCCTTGTTGATCGCGATGATCGTGCCGGCATCTTTCATCCCGACCACATGCTGCATCGCTCCGGAGATGCCTGCGGCGATGTAGACGTCTGGCTTGACCGTCTTCCCGGTCTGGCCGACCTGCTTGGCATAGGGCACCCAGCCGGCATCGACGATCGCTCGTGTTGCCCCGGTGGCTGCTCCGAGCGGCTTGGCCAGCGACTCGATGAGTTCGAATCCTTCGATGGAACCGAGACCTCGGCCGCCGGCAACAACCACTGTGGCGTCGGTCAACTGCGGGCCTTCGCGTTCTTCGGCGTGGGATTCGGTGACGGTCGCTTCGGAGCCGTCGGCATCGGGGAGATCGAGGGTCGTGATCGTAGGGGCGGCGCCTCCGGCGCTTTCCGCGGGAAACGACTTAGGTCGGATGAGCACGACTGCGGGCGTGTCCGTGGTGGCGGCGGTCGCAACTTGGGTCCCGCCGAAGATCTCGTGATCAGTCTCGACTCCGGAGTCGGTGATTCTCACGTCGGAGGAATTGGCGAGGACACCGACTCCGAGGCGGGCAGCGAGCCGACCGGCAACGTCGCGATCGGTGTAGGCCTGGCCCAGGAGAATGACGTCAGGCGAATCCAACGCCGCTTTTTCCGCAAGCGCCGCCGCCACCGGCGCCGCCGGAAGCCGGTCGCCCGCGTCGGCATGCAGGACGGTGTTGGCCCCATGGGCACCCATCGCCGCAAAGGCGTCGTCGGAGCCGGCGCCTAGGTAGATGACTGTCACCTCACCGAGAGTGCGTGCCTTGGAGAGGATCTCGAGGCCGAGTTCGGAAGGGGATCCCTTGTACTCCTCTACGAAAACCCAAACCGAAGCCATCTCAGATCACCTTCCGTTCTTTGAGGAGAGCAACGATTTGCAGGTATGCCTCACCCTCGTCCTCGACCTTTCGTCCCGCAGCGCGCTCGGGCGCGTCGGTAATCGAGGTCACAGTTTGCGACGAGGAATACTCGACCCCCAGATCGGCCGGGGTCACGTTGTCGACAGGCTTCTTCTTGGCCTCCATGATTCCCTTGAAGGTCGGGTAACGGGGCTCGACCACGCCGGCAGTGACCGAGACGAGTGCGGGAAGGGAAGCCTCCACGACGTCGTACCCATCGGCAGTCTGCCGGTGAATCGTTATTGAGCCATCGCCCGGATCGACCTTGGTGGCATATGTGAGCGCCGGGACGTCCAAGAACTCGGCGAGCATTTGCGGCACTACTCCCGAGTAGCCATCGGTCGACTCTGTTCCCGAGATGACGAGGTCGAATCCCTCATTCTTGATCGAGGCCGCCAGCACCTTGGCGGTGGTCATAGCGTCAGATCCTCTGAGACCGTCGTCTTCGACGAGAACGGCCTTATCGGCGCCCATGGCGAGAGCCTGCCGGATCCCCTGAGCGTTGCCCGATGGGCCCATGCTCACGAGAGTGACCGTGCCGTCGTTGGCCTGGGCAATCTGCAATCCCATCTCCACCCCGTAGCGGTCGGTGTCGTCGAGAACCTGGTCGTCGGGACGTGTCAACCAGTTGGTGCCCTCTTCCAGGCTGTACGGGGAGGCGGGATCAGGAATCTGCTTGACGCAGACAATGACCTTCATACCGCGATGCTCCTTGTGTTGAGTCAGTCGGCGATGGTAACTGTCCGGCGGTCTATTGAATTCGCGCTCAGGATGTGGTGGCGGCGATGCGCTCGATCACCAGATCTGGTGGTGACTCCCGCTCGCTGGAGATCTCCCAGCCCGAGGCCAGATGATTCCTCTGGGCGGCCCAACGGGACTCGTCCGAGTAGCGGATCACCGCCAGAGGGTCACCGGCGGACACCCACTCCCCGAGCTTGGCGGTGACCGTGATCCCCACGCCGGGGTCGATCGTGTCTTCCTTGTGCGCGCGTCCTGCCCCCAGTCGCACCCCCGCCGCACCGATGGTCAGGGCGTCGCATCGGGTCACATACCCATCGTACGGAGCAGCGACTATCGCCTCGTGTGGAGCTCTGGCCAGGAGTGAGGGGTCTTCGATGACCTTTGGGTCGCCACCGTGGGCGATGGTGACCTCGATGAACTTGTCGAGGGCGGCTCCCGACTCGATTGCCTGGGCCAGTCGGTCACGGCCCCCGTCGACGCCACCGAGGTTGAGCATGGCCTCGCCGAATAGCATGGTGAGCTCGGTGACATCGTCGGGTCCCTCGCCGCGGAGGACGTCGATCGATTCCTTGATCTCGTTGGCGTTTCCCACCTCGGCGCCCAACGGTTGTTCCATGGAGGTGATGAAGGCGATTGTGTTGACACCGTACGACTCGCCGATGCCCACCATGGTGTGGGCCAGCTCGCGAGACTGGTCGAGGCCCTTGATCAATGCTCCGCCGCCGGTCTTGATGTCGAGCAGGAGCCCATCGAGGCCCTCGGCCAGCTTCTTGGACATGATCGAGCTGGAGATGAGGGGTATGGATGGGACGGTGCCAGTGGCGTCTCGGAGTGCATACAGCTTGTGGTCTGCGGGGGCCAGCGTCTCTGATTGACCGGCGAGGACCAGACCGTGCTCGGTCAGGATCTCTTTGAAGCGATCCGGATCCAGCCCTGTGATGAACCCGGGGATCGACTCGAGCTTGTCGAGTGTGCCACCAGTGTGTCCCAGCCCCCTTCCCGACATCATCGGGACGGCGACACCGCAGGCGGCCACGAGGGGGGCGAGCGGGATGGAGATCTTGTCACCGACTCCGCCGGTGGAGTGCTTGTCGATCTTGCGGGCCGGGATGTTGGAGAAATCCATCACATCCCCGGAATGGAGCATCGCCCTGGTCCAGACGGCTAGCTCGGTGGCATTCATGCCGTTGAGGAGGATGGCCATGGCCATGGCCGACATCTGATAATCGGCCACGGTGCCGTCGGTGTATGCCTCGATCAGCCACTCGATGGCATCGGGCGACAGGCTTCCACCATCACGTTTGATTCCGATCAGGTCTATCGCTCTATAGGTCATTGTCACAAGTTATTCGTGTTCAGAGGATCGCGGTGAACTCGGGGAGCCCGAGGGCGAGATTGAGGTTCTGCACGGCTTGTGCCGCGGCCCCCTTGAGCAGGTTGTCTTCCGCGGCGACAACGACGAGGTTGCGCCCGTCGAGGCTCGTGGTGACGCCGCCGATCAAAACACCGGGCCTGTTGGCGCCGTCACGCAGTTCGGGGATATCGGTCTGAAGGTCGATGAGCTGCTCGTCGTCAAACGCATCGCTCAGTTTCTTCATCGCCTCATCTGCTGTAATCGGCTGTGCCATCGGGATGTGTGATGTCACGAGCAGTCCCCGGAAGGCCGGGTGAACGTGTGGCATGAACCGGATCTCGTGGCCGAGATGGCGGGTTGCTTCTCGTTCGTGATTGTGGCCAACCAGCTTGTACGGGATCAGGTTGTCGGCGAGTCGCTCAGGGTCATTCTTCGGTGAGGGTGTCGTCCCCGCCCCCGAATAGCCGCTGACGCCGAAGACGGCAGGCACGCCGCCCAGATCGTTGACGAAGGGGCCCACGGTCAGCTGCATGGCAGTCGCATAACAACCCGGATTGGCGATGCGGCGAGCTCCGGCGATCTTTTCCCTGAACAGCTCCGGCAGTCCATAGACCCACTGGTCGTCGAATCGGTGATCTGCCGAGATATCGACGATGACGGTGCTCTCGGCCAGTTCGGCTACGAAAGGTTTGCTCACCCCGTCGGGCAATGCGAGGAAGATGGCGTCGAGTCCGAGGGCTGCGGCGCCGGCAGCGTCAAGGCTGCCGAATGTGAGACCGTCGACCTGGGGGACTGGCTGTCCCTCCAATTCTCGGGACCCGGCGTAAGTCACGTCCAGATTACGATGGGATGCCAGTAGCGAGAGGAGCTCGGCGCCGGCATAACCACGTGCGCCCACGACACCGACCGAGTACCTGTCAGACACCAGATGAGTCCCTTCTGAATGATGCGGGCATCTCCGAAAGTCTCTTCACGGCCCTGCTGATCTTGTCGAAGTCTTCCTCGCCCTTCCAGAAGATCGTCCAATGGTTCTGGTGGATGGACCCGTCGGCTTCCTTGGTGTAGAAGGCGTTGAACTTGTTGTCGCTCCTGGACCGCCAGAAGAGGGTGGGGAAATCACGCACCACGTGATCCCACACCGTGCGGGCGAGGCCATCGCCGCGAGCGGTCTCGTGGATGGCGAACTTGTCGAGATAGGCGAAATCTTCGAGGTTGGTGATGATTGCGGCGGCCCGATAACTCTCCGAGACGTAGGCGGCGGCGAGGTCGAGATCGTCCCACCAGGTCGGCTCCAGAGCCCGGGTGAAAGCCTTCTCAACGAGACCTCTGATCCGGTCAAGGTCCAGATCGTCCTTGTCGTTGAACTCGTGGATGATCTCGCCTCTGCGGATCATCGTCCCGGCCCCGCCGTGGGTGAACAGCTCCCGGATCAGGGCCGAGGGTGTGGTGATCGACACCGAGCTGGAGGCGGGTGCGTCGTCGAGGAGTCTCTTGATCTCCTCCAGCTTGAGACGCATTCCAGAGTGGACCCACTCCTCTTCCATGAGCTCGTCGAAGTCGGCTGCGAGGTTGATCGACTCGATGATCCGGCCCTGCTCATCGAGAAGGCCTCCCGAGTCGACCAGGAAGATGATTTTCATCGGCTGGACGGCATGAACCAGGAGCCGGGTCGCCGAATCGGCGTTCATGTTGACGAGTTGACCGCCGGGGGCCACACCGAGACATGTGAGGATCGGAATGGCTCCGGAGGAGATGATCGATCGGAGCAGGTCGAGATGGACTTCGGTCGGTTCGCCGACGTACCCGAATCGGTCGAGATCCAAGAGCTCGGCATCGAAGCCCCCTTGGGTGAGACCGTGCGCCGACACGCCCTGTTCTCTTACCGCCTCGACCAGTTCGATGTTTTGGTTGGTGAACACGTCCCGGGCAGCGTCGAGCACATCGCTGGTGGTGACCCTGAGCCCGTCGACCTTGTCCGTAGTGATTCCGTCCGCCTGAAGCCTTTCGTCGAGTTGAGGCCCGCCGCCGTGAAGGACGATGGGGGTCAGGCCGACAGTGTGGAGGAAGGCGAGGGCGGCGGCAGTCTCCTGAAGACGATCCCGGAGAATCGCTCCGCCGATCTTGATGACAGCGAAGCGGGACTCTTCGACGGCGGCGAAGCGGCGCAAGTATGTCCGGATCTCCTTCCCGTCGCTCATGTTGGAGAGGAGTTGGACGATGGTCTGGCGAATATCCCTGTTCGGTGCCATCTCAGATCTCCGCGACGAGGGCCTTCATGATCGCCTTCTGGACATGCAGGCGGTTTTCGGCCTCTTCATAGGCCAGGCAGTCCGGGCTATCGAAGACCTCGTCGGTCATGATCACGTTGCGTCGCATCGGAAGACAATGGCTGACTACGGCGTCGTTGGTTTTGAGCATCTTCGGCCGGTCGACGATGAAGTGCTTGTACCGGTCACGAAGCTGTTTCTCGGCTTCCCAGTTGCCGAAGTAGGGGAGAGCGCCCCAACTCTTGACGTAGACGATGTCGGCACCCTCGTAAGCGACGTCGACGTCGTGGCTGATGGTGACCGAGCGGCCATTGGCAGAGGCGTCCGTGTTGGCGATCCCCATGTAGCGCCCGTCGAGTATGTACTCCTCGGTCGGGCACAGCAGAGTCACGTCCATCCCGAACTTCGCCCCGATGACCAAAGCGGAGTTCGCAACGGCAGTGTTGAGTGGCTTGGGGTGATAGCTCCAGGCGACGACGAGCTTCTTACCGTCGAGTGAGCCCAGTCGCTCCTGGAGGGACATTGCCAGCGCCATCTCCTGGCACGGATGGGTGATGGTCTCCATGTTGATCACGGGAACGTCGGAGTGCTCGGCGAACGAGTTGAGAATCTGATCCTTGCGATCGAGCTGCCAATCCTCGAACTTGGGGAAGGCCCGGATTCCGATCAGGTCGCAGTACCGGGAGAGGATCTTGGCCGCTTCCTGCACATGCTCCTCGGCGTCACCAGCCATGATCGCTCCCGGCTCGAATTCGAGAGGCCACATGCCTCCAGCCGGAGTGAGGATGACGGCATGTCCTCCGAGCTGGCGGGCGCCGACCTCGAACGATGTCCTCGTCCGAAGCGAGTTGTTGAGAAACAGAAGGGCGATCGTCTTGTCTTTGAGGGCGTCGCCGTACGGGGATTCTTTGAACGCCCTGGCCTCATCGATGAGACCCTGGAGATCGGAGCGTGACCAGTCGTAGGTGTTGAGGAAGTGCCTGATCGATCAGAGTTTCGTAGCCCGGGAGTCAGGGTTCAAGTCGGACGCGGTTATTGACGACCAGCACGCCGTCGTCGGCGAGGTGACTTGCCTGCGCCGAGGTCTTGGGTGATCGCAGATAGCCACCCGCACCTACCACCCGCCACCACGGGATATCGGCGCCGGTCGTGCGAAGGAGCGATCCGACGGCGCGGGCTGCGCCGGGGTGTCCGGCCTCGGCGGCGACCTCTCCATAGGTGATGACCTCACCCGGCTCCAGACGGTCGATGATCTCGATGACGGCGTCTTCGAAGTCCGTCACAAGGTCCCGAAGAGCCGGTCTCCCATGTCTCCCAGGCCAGGTGCGATGTAGAAGTGCTCGTTGAGCTCCCGGTCGAGGGAAGCCGCCACGATCCGGACGTCGGGATGGTGCTCTTCGATGAACTTCACCCCTTCGGGAGCGGCCACGACGCAGACAGCCGTTATGTCCCTGGCGCCGTTCTCCTTGACCTTGTCGATCGCCCATGACAAGGAACCACCGGTGGCGAGCATGGGTTCGAGGATGAGAACCCGTGCCTCGTCGAGGTTCGGGAACTTGGTGTAGTACTCCATCGGCTCGGCGGTCTCCTCGTCGCGTTGGACACCGGCAAAGCCGATCGCAGCGTCGGGTACGAGGGCGAGAACCGACGGCAGCAGCCCGAGCCCGGCGCGAAGCACGGCGACGGCCACCACCGGGCGGCGCAGGACGGTCCCCGTCGCAGATTCGAGCGGGGTGTCGATGGCGATCTCTTCGGTCGGCATGTCGGAAATCGCCTCTGCGACGAGCAGGTAGCCAAGACGCTCTGCGTGTTGGCGGAATTTCGGCGGGGAGGTGTCCTCCTTGCGGAGGACGGTGAGCAGATCGGCTGCAAGCGGGTGATCGAGAACGGTTAGCGGCATGGGCCGGACACTACGGTGCCGGGATGCCCATCGTCGAAGTCAACGGAGTGCCGATCCACTATGAGACGTCGGGGACCGGTCGACCGGTCCTGTTCATCCATGGACTCGGGTCATCCACACGCGATTGGGAAAGGCAGGTCGAGCGTTTCTCCGACGCTTATCAGATGATCACCGTCGACTTGCGCGGTCACGGGAGGTCGGGCAAACCCGCGGGTTCATACAGCATCGGGGGTTTCGCCGAAGATGTGGCCGTTCTACTCGACCAGCTCGATGGAGGGGCGCTCCCCGTCGTCGGCATCTCCTTGGGAGCGATGGTCGGCTTTCAGATGGCCGCCGATCGTCCCGACCTCGTCGAAAGCCTCATGGCGATCAACGCCGTGCAGGGATTCGAGGTGAAATCCGTCGGCATGAAGACTCAAATTGCCATCCGCAAGCTCATCGCCCGGTTCGCCGGGATGGAGAAGATCGGCGAAATCCTGGCAGGCCGTCTCTTTCCGGACGAGGACATGGGAGCCGAGCGAGAACTAATGGCCGAGCGGTGGGCCGAGAACGACAAGCAGGCCTATCAGGCCTCTCTTCAGGCGATCCTCGATTGGCCTGGGGTGGTCGATGAGATGAGCCGCTTCGAGAAACCGATTGTGGTCGTCGCCTCGGACCAGGATTACACGCCGGTCGAGACAAAACAGCCGTACGTCGACCGGATGCCGTCGGCCGAGCTGGTTGTGATCGAGAACGCTCACCACGCCGTTCCGGTGGAGCGACCGGAGAAGTTCAACGCGGTGCTGAAGGACTTCCTGACGTCCTAACCCGTGTTGCGCATCCCTGCGGCGATCCCATTGACGGTGAGTAAGAGCGCCCTGTCCAACTGCTGAGACGCCTCCCCGCCACGGCTCCTCTCCAGCAGGGAGACCTGGAGGTAGTTGATCGGATCCAGGTAGATATCTCTCACATCGAAGGTTCGGCGCAGCAAAGGGGCGTCGGTCAATAGCTGGGCCGAGCCGCGCACGGCTAGAACCTGGGTTTCCGAAAGCTCACGCTCGGTCCTGATGATGTCGAGCAGGTGCCGGTGCTCGGGCTCCACCAGGGCATCGACGTAGCGGCTGGCTATGTCGAGGTCGGTTTTGAACAATGTCATCTCGACATTGGACAGGAACGTCTGGAAGAAGCCCCAGCTTTCTGCCATCTCGGCGATCACATCGGCGTAGCCGGCATCTCGCGCGGCAGACAGACCCGAGCCCACTCCGAACCAACCTGGGACGATCTGACGCGTTTGGGTCCAGCCGAACACCCAGGGGATGGCCCGTAGGTCATCGACGCCTCCAACTCCGCCGGGGCGTCGCGATGGACGGCTACCGATGTTCATCTTGGCCAACTCCTCGACCGGTGTCGACGAGAGGAAGTATGGGACGAGAGACGAATTCTCGACGAGATTGCGGTAGGCCTTGTAGGCCTCGTCGGCGAAACAGTTCATTGCCTCGGTCCAGCGATCGAGAGTCTCGGTCGGTCGCCGGGACGTTCGGTGCAACAGAGAGCTCTCGAGGACCGAGGCGACCATCAACTCCAGGTTGCGGGAGGCGATGCGCGGATTCCCGTACTTGTCGGAGATGACCTCACCCTGCTCGGTCACCTTCATCGAGCCGTCGACGGTTCCAAACGGCTGGGCGAGGATGGCCGCATGGGCCGGTCCGCCCCCGCGGCCGATGGTCCCGCCGCGTCCGTGGAAGAGGCGGAGTTTCACCCCGTGCTCCTCGGCGACCGCTCTCATCGCTTTCTGGGCCTTGTAGATCTCCCATTGAGACGCCGCGATGCCGCCCACCTTGTTCGAGTCGGAGTAACCCAACATGACCTCTTGGGTGTCGCCGCGAAGAGAGAGCAGCCTTCGGTAATTCGGGTCGTGGAGGAGGTTGTCGAGGAGAAGCCCTGATCCACGCAGGTCGTCGATGGTCTCGACGAGCGGGACGAATCCGACATCGGCGATCCCGCGTTTCAGGTCGACGAGGCCTGCCTCGCGGGCTAGAACCACGGCCTCGAGGACGTTTGTCGGCGTTTCCGTCATCGAGATGATGTAGCTCTCAATCACCTGCTTCCCATACCTCTCATGGGCCTCCCGGATCGCCCGAAAGGTGCCGAGTGTCTTGGAGGATTCCTCCGACAGAGTGGTTGTCGGCCCCGAGAGGGGGCGGGCTCCCTCGATCTCCTTGGAGAGAATGCTGAAACGCTGATTGCCGCCCATCGAATTCAGTTCGACACCAACCGCTGCGAACAACTCCTCGACCGCGGCGGCATGCTTGACGGAGTGCTCCCGGACGTCAAGTGTGGCGATCTGGAATCCGAGGGTCTTCGCTGTTTGCCGGACCCGGGCGACGGCGCCCTCAGCGATGAGCTGCCCTCGGGAAGCCGTGAGCGAATCGGCGATGAGATTCAGTTCGGCGAGCAATTGATCGGGGTGGGTGTAGTCGAGCCCCGTTCGGTGGGGGTTGCCGGCTGCGATCCGGCTCCGCGTGTTGACGAGCCGGGCATGGATGAATGAGCACTTGAGCCGGTACGGCTCGCCGGAAGTTCTCTTTCCCTCCCGACGCCATACGTCGGGAAGCTGTGCCTGATCGTCTTCGAGAGAAGCTTCGAGATCGCCTGAGATGGGGGCGAGTCGATCCGACACCGAGAGCTCATCGGCTAGGTCTTCCATCATCTCGATCAGCAGGGTCAATCCTCGATCGTGCTGGAGTTCGAGGGTTTCGAGAGTCGTTTCCGGAGTTACGCCGGGATTGCCGTCGCGATCACCGCCGACCCAAGTCCCAAACCGGACCGGCACACCGTTATCCGAGCCCAGCCGCTTCAACTGATGGGTCATGAACTCGTTCAGATCCGGGAGAACCGACGAAGCCATCGCCACCAAGTAGTAGAGGACCGAACGCGCCTCATGAACGACTGTTGGGCGCTCCATTCTCAGCTCGTCTGTCTGCCATATCTGGTCGATGAGCTCCGCGGTCCGTCGATCGATGGAGGCGATTCGGTCCTGGTTCGAGGTGGTGAACCGGTCCTCGACGAACTGCGCCAAGGTGTTGGTCTTCCTCAGGACGCTCCGGCGGGCGGCCTCCGTCGGGTGCGCGGTGAAGACTGGCCTGACCTCGAAGCGGCCGAGGATTTCATCGATGAGATCGGGGTCGATGTCGGCATCCTGGATCCGGTCGATCGTCAATCGCAGGTACCGGTCATCCGGCGCGAGATCATCGATTCTGTGGACCTGCTCGCAGACATTGGCGAGATAGAAGTAGGTAGTGAAGGCCCTGACCAGGGGAATCACCTGATGAGTCGGGAGCTCCGAGAGAAGCTTGTCGAGCTTGTCCATGGCATCGGTGCTTCCTCCTCTCCGGGCAGACTTGCCGAGAGCCCGGACCTGTTCGACGAGGTCGAGGAGATCCTGGCCGTGCTGACGGACCAGGGCGTCACCGAGTTGGTTGCCGAGACGACGGATGTCCGTGCGGAGTGCGTCGTCCGTGGTGCTCACGGTCGCTAGGCGTCCTCGGGGCGCTGCTTGTGGATGCGCCCCTCCTGTCCATGAAGGGAGAGTCCTGTGCCTGCTCCATATCGGATCAACGTCATCTCGGCGAGGATGGAGACGGCCACTTCCTGAGGGGTTTCGGCACCGATGTCCAGCCCGACGGGTCCCCGGATGCGGTCGGTGTCGTCGGAGACGAATCCCATGCCATGGAGGCGCTCGACACGCTGCTTATGGGTTCGCCGGCTGCCCATGGCCCCTATGTAACGGGCCTCGCTTCTCAGCGCTGCCTCCAACACAGGCGTTTCGTGGCGGGTGTCGTGGGAGAGGATCACGACCCAGGTGCGACGATCAAAGGAGAGCTGATCCATGAGGTCGGCAGGCCAGCCGACGAGAACGGCACGCGCCTCGGGGAAGCGGTCTGGGGTGGCGAAGGCGGGCCGTGAATCGACGACGGTCACCCGGTATCCCATTCGGGTGGCGAATGTCGTCAGGGCCTGAGCGACGTGAACGGCGCCGAAGACGAGCAAGTCCGGTGGGGGAGCGAGCGACTCGAAAAAGACCGAATGGCTGCCGTAGGACATGGTCCGGTGTTGCTCATGGTTCATCAACTCGATGGCGTCATCGGTGACGTCTGAGGAGATGGCAGGCGGGAGGGTGCCCGCCAGCGGTGTGCCGTCGGACGCGAGGACGACCTTGGTGCCAATGGATGGGCCGTCGACGAAGGTAATGACCGAGCCGAACTCCTCAGCGTCGAGAATCCCCTGAATTGCCGAGAGGGGGTCGCTCACCAGCACTCGATGAATACGTCGATGGTGCCGCCGCAGGCCATCCCGACCTCAAAGGCGTCCTCGTCGGCGATGCCGTAGGTGACGGTCTTGGGCGTACCAGACTCGATCACCTCCTGAGCGTGAAGGAAGACGTCGTTCTCCACGCATCCGCCGGAGACCGAGCCTTCCATGTCTCCCGCATCGGTGACCAGGAACTTCGAGCCTTCTGGTCTGGGTGCGCTTCCGTGCACTTTGATCACCGTGGCAACGGCGACCTTCTTGCCTTCATCGACCCATTGATTTCTGAGTGCCAGTTGATTTCTCATCGTTGTGGTCTCGTTTTATCACACACCGACGAATTCCGCTGGAGACTTGTCGAAACTGGCCTTGCATCCGGGGGCACAGAAATAGAACGTCTCGCCGTCATGTTCGGAGATGAACCGGGCTGTGGCTACCTCGACCTCCATGTTGCAGACAGGGTCGATTGCCATGTGCAGTTCGAGTACCGGAGTAGTCCAATTGAGATCGCCGCCGGCACGCCGTTTCACCAGTTCGGCAAGGATCGCCACGCCTATCTCGCGATGACTCAAGTGGCCGAGATCGAGACCCGCCGGGGCGGCCACTCTTTCGAGTTGGTCCTCACTCACCCCGCGATCACGCAGGTATCCGAGAACCGTTTCGGAGCGTTTCGACGACGCCACCAGGCCGATGTAGCCCGCATCGGTCCGCAATGCCGCTTCCAGGGCCGGTTCGTCATAGTGGCCCTGGGTGGCGATGACGATCGCGGTGCCCGTGCCCACGTCCCGAGGCATGACGTCGCTCTCCACGACCTCGACTCTCCAGTCGATCGCCGACGCCAACTCGGCGAATGTGGCGACGGCGGGAGTAGAGCCGACGATCACCAGATGGGGTTGGGGGAGTGCAGGTTCCAAGAACACCTCCATTGCTCCTTCGGATGTGCAGGATATCGGCACCGTCGTCACATCGGGACGTGCCGCCGACTTGATGTCCTCATCCGTTCCCAGAAAAAGCAGACGGGACTTGCCGTCCTCCAGGGCTTCCAGCGCCTCTCGTTTGACCACCGGCTCCGCACAGGCTCCACCGATCCAGCCGATGACGCTTCCGTCTGGCTGGATGATCGCGGTCGATCCCCTTTTACCCGAGGACGGTCCTCGAGCCCAGACCACAGTGGCAGTCAGGAACGGCTGGTGCCGGCTGCTCAGATCGGCGGCCAGCTCCAGCAGTTCACGGTTCATCCGGACGAGGCCGATCCCATCGCTTCCCAAACCCGGTCGGCCGACACCGGCATGTCGATGTTGCGGACACCCATGTGCTGCAAGGCGTCGATCACCGCGTTTACGTATGCAGCCGGTGAGCCCACCGTCGGTGACTCGCCGACACCCTTCGCCCCGATTGGATGATGCGGCGACGGGGTGACGGTTTCGCCAAGTTCGAAGCGCGGCGTCTCCCATGCGGTGGGGATCAGGTAGTCCATGAAGTTGGACCCGATGCAGTTGCCGACCTCATCGAAGGTTATGTGCTGCATCGAAGACATGGCGTAGCCCTCTGCGAGGCCGCCGTGAATCTGTCCGTCCACGATCATCGGGTTGATCCGCACCCCGCAATCGTCGACAGCCACCATCCGGCGAACCTTCCACTTCCCGCTTCCCGGATCGACGTCGACGACGACGATGTAGGTGCCAAACGGATAGGTCATGTTTGGCGGGTCGTAGTAGTGGACACCCTCCAACCCAGCCTCGATGTCGGGCGGCGGGTTCGTATATGCGGCGAAGGCAATGTCCTGGATGGACACTGAGCTCTCGGGGTCCCCGGCCACAGAGAACTTCCCGGTCTCCCATTCGAGGTCGTCCTCAGACGCCTCCAGGAGATGGGCGGCGATCTTCTTCGCTTTTTCCCTGAGAGTCCGCGAGATCACTGCGGTTGCCGCTCCGGCGACCGGCGTGCTCCTGGACGCATACGTACCCAGACCGTATGGCGTGTTGTCCGTGTCGCCCTCGACGACCTTGATGTCGTCGGCCGGGATACCGAGTTCCTCGGCCACGATCTGGGCGAATGTCGTCTCATGCCCTTGTCCCTGGGATCGGACGCCCAGTTTCAGGATGGCCTTGCCGGTGGGATGGATGCGGAGTTCGGCCGAGTCGAACATCTTCAGGCCGAGGATGTCGTATTCCTCCCCGGGCCCGGCACCCACGACCTCGGTGAAGCTGGCCATGCCGATGCCGACCAGGCGGCCTTCCTCGAGGGCCTGCTCTTTCTCGGCCTGAATGTCGGCGTAGCCGACCATCTCCATGGCAAGTCGCATCGCCTTTTCGTAGTCGCCCGAGTCGTAGACGAATCCCGTCGCCGAGTGATAGGGGAACTGATCCGGCTGGATGAAGTTCGCCGCCCTGAACTCGGCCGGGTCCATCCCGATCTCGTAGGCAGCGTTCTGCACCAGTCGCTCGATGAGGTAGGAGGCCTCAGTGACCCGGAACGAGCATCGATAGGCGACTCCTCCGGGAGCCTTGTTCGTGTAGGCGCCCTTGGTAGTCACGTGGGCAGCCGAGAAGTCGTAGGACCCGGTGACGATATGGAACAGCCCAGCCCGGAAATTGGTGGGCTGCGCATCCGCATAGAAGGCACCCTGGTCCGAGAGCATCTCAACTCTCAATCCGACGATCTTCCCCTCGCTGGAAACAGCCAGGTCGCCCTTCATGTAGTAATCGCGGGCGAACCCGGTCGAGATGAGATTCTCGCTGCGGGTCTCGATCCATTTGATCGGCTTGCCGATCACGAGTGATGCCGCCGTGGCGACGACGTAACCGGGATAGATCGGAACCTTGTTGCCGAACCCACCACCGATGTCGGGCGAGATGATTCGAATGTTCTGCTCCGGAAGACCTGCGACCAGGGCGAACACCGTTCGGTGGGCGTGTGGGGCTTGCGACGTCATGTAGAGGGTCGCCTCACCGGTCGCCGAATTCACGTCGGCCACGATGCCACACGTCTCCAACGGCGCCGGATGTGATCTCGGATAGTGGGTTTCGAGGCTGACCACCGTCTCCGCGTTGGCGAAGGCGGCGTCTGTTGCCGCCTTGTCGCCGGCCTCCCACTCGTAACAGAGGTTCGACGTTGCGTCTTCCTTGTCGTCCCGGATAAGGGGTGCGTCTTCCTCCAAGGAGCGTTGCGGGTTGACGATCGGCTCGAGGTCCTCGTAGTCGACTTCGATCAGGCCGGCCGCGTCCTCGGCCACGTACCTATCGGTGGCGATGACGGCTGCGATCTCCTGGCCCTGGAAACGAACCTTGTCGGTCGCCAACACGGCTTGGGTGTCTCCCGAGAGCGTGGGCATCCACGCCAGGTCGTAGTTGGCGAGCAACTCGCCGGTCACCACAGCAATGACGCCTTCCACCGCCTCGGCGGCCGAGGTGTCGATCGAGAGGATCCGGGCATGGGCCAGGGGACTTCTATGGATGGACATATACAGCATCCCCGGCAGGCTTATGTCGTCTACATAGTTGCCACGGCCTTCGAGGAATCGAGCGTCCTCGACTCGTTTGCGACTGTGTCCCAGACCGCCGATCTCGGAAGGCGTATGTGGCTTGTGCTCGGTGGTTGTCATTCGCTCGCTCCCTCACGCGTGGCTTCGGCGGCTGCCTGGATGGCCTTGACGATGTTCATGTAGCCGGTGCACCGGCAGAGGTTTCCGGATATCCCCCAGCGGACGTCGTCCTCCGAAGGGTCGGGGTTCTCTTCGATCAGAGCGGTTCCGACCAGCATCATTGCCGGCGTGCAGAATCCGCACTGGAGTCCGTGGTGCTCGCGAAATGCCTCTTGCATCGCGGACAACTGGCCGTTCTGCTTCAACCCCTCGACAGTGGTTATCGAGCGGCCGTTCGCCTGGACCGCAAACATCGTGCAGGACTTCACGGGCGTTCCATCGAGGAGAACCGTGCAGACCCCACAGCTAGTGGTGTCGCAGCCGATATGGGTTCCGGTCAGCCCGGCGTTCCCGCGGATGAAGTCCACGAGGAGAAGTCGCGGCTCGACGTCGGCGGAATAGGCCGCTCCGTTGATTGTCACCGTGGTGTTCACGATTGGCCTCCTTGGGCGATCTTCACGGACTCAGCGAGACTCCGCTCGGTGAACAATCCGACCATGTGACGCTTGTAGTCGGCCGAGCCTCGGTTGTCGGATGCCGGGTCACATGCTGAAGCTGCGATCCGCCCTACCTCGGCAAAGAGTTCCTCGCTCGGGGCGTTTCCAACCAGTGCTTGCTCCGCCTCCTTTACCTTCAGGTTGTGGGCGTAGACGGAGGTGAGGGCGATCCCGGCCTTAGTGATACGGTCGTCGTCGCCAAGCTCGATGTGGGTCGCAACCCCGACCGTTGCGTAGTCCCCGACTTTGCGTTCGAGCTTTTGGTAGTTCCCGCCGCCGCGCTCATACCGAGGCACGCGGACTTCGGTCAGTAGCTCCGTGGGATGGAGCGAGGTCGTGAACATGTCGACCAGGAACTCCTGGATCGGAATGACCCTTGTTCCCCCGATGTGCTGTTCTCCGTCTGCTCCGGGGTGGAAGTGGGCGACCCCTTCCTTGGACACCGCGACCACCTCTGCGTCGAGGGCGAGCATGACCGACGCCCAGTCGCCTTCGGGGTCATGGTGAGCGAGGGAGCCACAGACGGTCCCCAGATTGCGGACGATGGGATCGGCGACCCAGGGCGCCGCGCCGGCCATCAGGTCGTTCTCCTGCTTGATGACCTCTGAGCGCACCACGTCGGCGTGTCGGGCCAAGGCCTGGACTCGAACATGACCGTTCTGGATGTCGATCGTGTCTAGGCCGGGGATACCGTTGATGTCAACGAGTGTGCCGGGCCTGGCGAAGCGGAGCTTCATCATCGGGATGAGGCTTTGTCCCCCGGCCAGGATCTTCACCTCATCTCCTCGTTCGGCGAGGATGCCGAGAGCTTCGTCGAGACTTTGCGGCGCCAGATAGTCGAAACCGGCGGGATACATCACTACTCCTGTTGGCGGGGACCCCGAACCTATCAGCAGCGCATGGAGCGCGTCGTCGATTACCGGGTTGCCGACAGTTTCGAATAGGGGCCGGCGATCGATTCGAGGATGCGAACCACTCCGCGGAGGTCATGCACGCTGGCGGCTGGCAGCAGGTGATCGATGTGGGGGAGGATCGCCTTCATTCCGCGGGTTGCCGGCCTGTAGTCGGCTCTGGCCGCGAGAGGATTGAGCCAGATCACTTTGTGAACCGATCGGGACAGGCGTCCCATCTCCTCGGACAGGAGTTTCGGGTCGCCGCAATCCCAACCGTCGGAGAGAATCAGGACGACCGGCCCACCCCTAGCCATCCGACGGCTCCACTTGCGGTTCCACTCCTCGAGCGCTTCACCGATCTTCGTGCCGCCCGACCAGTCGGTCACGGTCCGATTGATGCGGGTCAAGGCGTCCACGGCGCTTCGCCTCGATATCTCGTCGGTGATCCGGGTGAGGTGAGTCGAGAAGGTGAAGGCTTCGAGGTGACGAACCCTGGCCCCTGCGGCGTGGGCGAACACCAGGAACATGTCGGCGTAGCGCTCCATCGACCCTGAGATATCGGCGATGAGAATCAGGGGCCTCTGGCGGGTGCGCCTCTTCCGCATCTCCAGACGAAGGAGGTCGCCCTCGGGGCCGACCGCACCCCGAAGGGTCCGTCGGGGATCCGGCCGTTTCCCGGTCGAATCGGCAAGCCATCTACGGGTCCGCACGTCGGTCGGCTGCCACATCATCGACATCACCAGCCTGCGCGCCTCGGCCAGGTCGTTTTCGTCGAGATCCCTGAAATCGCGCTCGGCGACGTTCTCCACAGCCGACGCCCCCACTTGAGAGTCCAGGTCCTCCAGCGCCTGCTCACTCATCGACTGGATGATTGGCTTGACCGCCGAGCTGGAGGCGAGCCTCGAATGCTGTTCCGCTCCGAATGGCTTGGCGACGGCGCCGTAGAAGAAGCGACGGAACTCCTCATCGAACGGAATGCGGTGATTCGGGTCGGTGATGGAAAGCGCCCGAAAGGCCGCGTAGACATGGTTCTCATCGGCCGCGTTCACGATTGTGAGCGAACGTGCCATGTCGGACATCTGGTCCGGAGTGACTGTCATCCCCCGCCCACGCAGCGCTTCGGCGAAGCTTGCGATGTCGCGAACGGGCCCGGCACTCACGATGTGAGGGCTTCGACTCCGGCTCTTCGGACGGCTTCGATGTCGTCCTTGTATTTGAGGACGACGCCGAGGGTCTTGTCGGCGAGGTCAGGCGTCAGTTGGCCGTCATGGAGCAGTTGGATCGATTCGGCCCAGTCGAGCGTCTCTGCCACGCCGGGTGGTTTGAAGAGATCCATCTCGCGCAGGCGGACCATCGCCGCGGCGAGGCTGTTGGCGAGTTCGGCCTCGATGCCAGGCACCTTGCGGGCAACGATTGCCGCTTCCAGGGCGGGTGTCGGGTAGTCGATCCAGTGGTAGATGCATCGGCGCTTCAGAGCGTCGTGGATCTCACGTGTGCGATTCGATGTGAGGATCACGATGGGCGGTGTTTCCGCCGCGATGGTCCCCACCTCGGGGATGGTGACCTGGAAGTCGGAGAGCAATTCGAGCAGGAATGCCTCGAATTCCTCGTCTGCGCGATCGAGTTCGTCGATCAGCAAGACAGGCCTGCGTCCGTCCTTGGCGGCTTCGATGGCCTGGAGGAGCGGACGGGCGATGAGGAACTCGCGGCTCATGATGTCCCTGGCTTTGGCCCCCGAACCCTCGCCGCGGGCCTCGAGGAGACGGATCTCCATCATCTGGCGTGCGTAATCCCACTCGTACAACGCCTGGCCGACGTCGAGCCCCTCGTAGCACTGCAATCGGATCAGAGGCTCGCCCGACATGCGGGAGAGGACCTTGGCCACCTCGGTCTTGCCCACTCCTGCTTCGCCCTCGAGGAATAGGGGCCTTCCCAGTTGGAGAGCGAGGTGAATGGACACGGTGAGGTCTTCCTGGGAGAAGTAACTCTGCTCGTCGAGTGCGTCCGCCAGGTTTTCAATGGTCGATGGGATCACGGGAGACAGGTTAAATGCTCAAGCTCGCTGAGGGAGTTGGATGTGACGGTGTCTACTTGGTGAGCCATCGGGCATAACCTAGAGCGCTCATGTTTGACACGCTCACACAGCGATTCGAGTCGGTGTTCTCTGGCTTGCGAGGAAAAGGCAAGCTATCCGAGAAGGACATCGACCAGGCCCTGCGCGAAGTTCGCCTCGCTCTCCTCGAGGCCGATGTCAATGTCAAGGTGGTCAAGGCCTTTCTTGGTCGCGTCAAGGAACGTGCAATGGGAGAGGACGTCGCCAGGTCGATCACCCCCGGCCAGCAGGTGATCAAGATCGTGCACGAAGAACTCGTGGCAACGCTCGGCTCCGAAACCGCCGAGTTGGCCAAGACCGCACCACCGCTGATCATTCTCATGGTCGGGCTTCAGGGTTCGGGCAAGACCACTTCGGCTGCCAAGCTCGCCAAGCTTCTCAAGAGTCAGGGCAGGAATCCGTTGCTGGTTGCTGCCGATCTCCAGCGACCGGCCGCCATCGACCAACTGGAGAAACTCGGAAAGCGGATCGACGTGCCCGTCTACGTGGACCGCAAGGGCAAGGCTCCCAAACTCGTTAAGTCGGCGATGAGGGACGCAACGAAATCCGGCCACGACGTTGTCATCGTTGACACGGCGGGCCGTCTCCAGATCGACACCGACCTGATGAAGGAGCTCGAAAGCGTTCGCAAGGTGGCCAACCCGGATGAGGTCTTGCTGGTGGTCGATGCGATGACCGGCCAGGACGCGGTCAACGTCGCCGGAGGCTTCCAGTCCCAGGTAGGCCTCACCGGTGTCGTGCTGTCCAAGCTCGACGGTGACGCCCGGGGCGGTGCCGCCATCTCGGTGAGGGAGGTGACCGGCGCACCGGTGAAGTTCGCCGGTGTGGGCGAGGGCCTCGACGACCTCGAGGTCTTTCACCCCGAGCGCATGGCGTCCCGCATCCTCGGAATGGGGGATGTCCTCACCCTGATCGAGAAGGCAGAGGTTGCCTTCGATGAAGAAGAAGCCGAGAAGGCTGCTCTGAAGCTTCAAAAGGGTGAGTTCACCCTCGAAGACTTCCTCGCCCAGTTTCAAACGATGAAGTCGATGGGGCCTCTGAAGGACATCCTTGCTATGCTCCCTGGCTCCGGATCGCTCCTACGCGAGGTCGACATTGATGATCGCGACCTCAAGAGAGTCGAAGCTGTTATCCAATCGATGACGCCAGACGAGCGCCGGAACCCCAAGATCATCGGCGGAAGCCGAAAGCGGCGAATCGCGTCCGGATCGGGCACCAGGCCCCAGGACGTGAATCGGGTGCTCAAGCAGTTCGCCGATGCACAGAAGATGATGAAGACGCTGGCCGGAGGTCGGGGCATGCCATCCCTGGAAGGCCTGATGAGTGCGCAGCCCTATAAGAAGTGAACAGCAAGAGGTGAATTGATGGCTGTCAGGATGAGACTGATGCGGATGGGCAAGAAGAAGCAGCCCGTGTACCGCGTGGTTGTCGTGGATGGTCGCGCTCCGCGCGACGGTCGATATATCGAGCAAATAGGGCGCTATGAGCCGCTCCATGATCCGTCGCTTGTCGAGATCGACAACGACAAAGCTGCCGACTGGTTGTCTAAGGGCGCGCAGCCGAGCGAGACGGTTGAGAAGCTTCTGAATATTTCCGGTGCGTTGAACACCATGAAAGTCCAGACCGGCGGTATCCATGTCGTCGGGGTCGAAAAAGACTCCGAAGACGCCGTCTCCGAGGAGGAATAGTTTTGGCTCAGGGAGACATTGTCGAAAGGGTCGTTGGCTATGTCGTCAAAAGCATCGTCGACGAGCCGGAAGAGGTCGTTGTGACCATTGTTGAGCAAGGGCCGAGCGAAGTAGTCGCCGAGGTTCGCACAGCAAAGGGTGACATGGGTCGCGTTATCGGCAGACGGGGCCGGGTCGCCAAGGCGATCCGCGCCGCCGCGAGTGCTGCGGGCGAGGAAGAAGGCATCTCTGCCGGAGTCGAATTCCTCGACTGAGTCCGCTTCGGTCAGGGCGGGGAGACTTGGTCGCCCCCATGGCCTGGACGGATTCCTGGGGCTCTACGTAGAGCCCGAAGATCTCGTCTACTTCGAGATCGGATCGATCGTTCACATTCAGGACCGTCCGCACGTTGTGCGGGCGGTTCGTCGCGCTGACAAGGGTCACCAGGTCGCCTTCAAAGAAGTCACCAACCGCGACGGGGCAGAAAAGATAAGGAACCTCGACGTCATGGTCGCTTCCCGGCGCGAGTTGAGTGAGGGCGAGTTCTGGCCCGACCAACTCACCGGGCTGGCAGTCCGGCCCGGCGGGGGTACCGTTGTCGGAGTGGCTCACGGCCCGGGTCAGGATCGCCTCGTCGTCGACAGGGACGGACTGGTGTTCGAAGTGCCGTTCGTCAACGAGTTGGTACCCGTGGTGGATATCGACGAGGGCTACGTCGAAGTTGTCGAGATCGACGGCCTCACTGAATCATCAGATCGATAGTCAAGCCTTCGAGGCTTCCGTCCTCGGGACTCTCCTCACCAACGAATAGGGAGTAGTCGCCGGGTTCGAGTGCGAGCGTCGCCCGGAACTCTCCCCAGGTTTCGACCCAGTCAGCGGCCGTGGTGAAGGTTTCGGCAAGAACATCGGCCCCTTGGGTCACGATCATCATCACGTTGGCCTCGAAAGTGCGGGAGTAGCCCTCGACCAAGAGTTCACCGCTGATGACGGCGGAATCGAGAGGCGAGGTGACAACGACGATGTCGCTGGCCGCGGCCGCCACCGGGTACTCGAGGAGGCCGGGCTGTAGATCGACGATTAGTTCGGCCGGTGAACTCGAGGTCTCGATGCGTGCCTGCGCAGGAGCAGCCAGGTGGAGGTCGATGAACATGCCGCCGTCCAAAGCCCTGATCACGTAGAGCCGATCCACGAACTGGGTTTCCACCAGTTGGTCGGTGATGACAGTGCCTTCGACGTCCATGTGCAACCGGACGATCGGGGAGTCTCCAACATAGAAGGCCGAGACGGTAGGTGGAGTAGTGGGCGGGGCGCCTTCAGATGTGACGAATGAGATCGTGAATGTCTCACAGGACGTATCGGCGTTCCATGAAATCGTTCCGATCGTCGTGCTGTCCGAGCCTGGATGATCGATCGAGCCGATCTGACCACCCCCCTCGAAGAATTCACCACCTTCCTCACAACCGGCGACCAGGGGGAGGGTGGTTGTGGAGGCCGTGATGGACGTGGTGGACGTGATGCCGGCTCCGGTGGCCGTAGTCGCGGCTTGTCCACCGCTGGGACTGCATGCAGCGACAGACAGGGCGATGAGCATTCCGATGGTCAGTTTGGCCCGCATGTATGGAAGGGTACGGCGGCCACTAGGTTTGCGGGCAATCCCAGAGCACTAGGAAGTGGAAGATGTCTGAAGCAGTAATCGTCGCCACGGCCCGGACCCCCATCGGACGGGCATACAAGGGGTCGCTGATCGACGTGAGGGCAGATGATCTGGCGGGATTCGCCATCAATGCCCTTATGGAGAAGGTGCCCGAAGTCGACCGGGCCTCAGTGGAAGACGTGATGGTCGGCTGCGGGCTGACTCACCATGAACACAGTTTCAACATGGCACGACCCGCGGCGCTCCTTGGAGGCATGCCGGACAGTGTGCCGGCGACGACCGTGAACCGTTACTGCGCGTCCTCGTTGCAGACTATCCGCATGGCTTTCCACGCCATCAAACAAGGTGAGGGGGACACCTACGTTGCCGCCGGTGCCGAGGCGGTGAGCCGGACGTATGGCAAGGGGTTCGATATGGAGGACCTCAACCCGCGGTTTATCGACGTGAGTCGCGACGATTTCATCAACAACGTCTATATCCCGATGGGGAACACTGCCGAGAACGTTGCCAAGAAATACGGGATCACGCGGGAGCGTCAAGACGAATTCGGAAAGCGATCTCAGGATCGTGCTGTGGAGGCGCAGAAGAATGGCTTCTTCGATTGGGAGATCACGCCGATTGAGGTGCCGGACGGCCGGGTCATTAGCGACGACGATGGCCCCCGCCCCAACACGACGCTGGAGAAACTGGCGACCTTGCCTCCCGTTTTCGACCCGGAGGGGACCGTTACCGCCGGGAATTCCTGTCCCCTCAATGACGGTGCCGCTGCCGTCCTCGTCATGTCCGAGGATCGGGCCACCGAACTGGGCCTGGACCCGCTGGCCAGGATCATCGCGTCATCCGTTGCGGGTCTCGCCCCGGAGTACATGGGCATGGGGCCGGTATTCGCCGTACGCAAGGTGCTCGAGCAGTCCGGGATGTCTCTCGGCGACATCGACGTGATCGAGATCAACGAGGCTTTCGCTGCCCAGGTTCTGGCGTCCGCCGACGAGTTGGGCATCGACATGGACAAGCTCAACCCGCATGGCGGTGCCATCGCTCTCGGTCACCCGTTTGGGATGACAGGTGCCCGGATCATGGGCACCCTGCTCAACGACCTCCGCACACTCGACGGAACCTACGGGCTCGAAACCATGTGCGTCGGTGGTGGACAGGGCATGGCGATGATCGTCGAGCGTCTAGCGGTCTGATCAGCCAGATGTGTTGAATTCCAGATCGTTGAACAGCATCTCGGCGATGGCGAGCGTGTCGTCAAACGATGCAGAACTGCTCTGCATGAATCCATAGACCCCCGACCCGGCACCTTTGAACTCCCGAACCCGGAACTGGAACTCGTCGCCCACCACATGTGTCCCGTCGGAGCCGTGCACAAAGGTCGCCACACAGTTTCCGAATTGGCATTCGAATGTCTCTCCCTGAGATGCGTCGACACGAATGTCCCAGGCTCGAGCGGTGAAGTCATTTCCGACGACCTCGCCGGCATTTTCGACTTCGAGTTGTGGCACGCTCTCCAGCCAATCGCTCAGATCGTCGGGAAGAGCGACGGTGTAATCGGGGACGATCACCCCATGCACAGGGTGGATGGCGACCCGGTCGGCGGGGATGATGCCCGCGAAGTCAGTGAGGACCACAACCTCGAACAACTCGTACCTGGTGCCGGTGCGTCCAAACATGAGGGTCTCGAAGTAGGAGAGAGGCTCGGTGATGTTCAATTGGAGCGAAACGGTCTCGAGGGTCTCCGCGTATCGTCCGGGTTCCACGAGCCAGCCCTCGCTACTGATGCTCCTGCCTACCACGCCCTGGAGGTCGACGATCTCCGCTGGATTGTTGGGAATGGTCGTGGCCTCGGACGGCGACGAGGTGGTTGTCGGCAGTGTGGTGGTCGTGGTCGCCGCAATCTCAGCAGCAGTCGTCGGCACCTGACCAGGGCTGGTTGTGGGGGTGTCTGTTTCGGCGGCAGCACCGGCGCAGGCTGCCAGGACCAGCGCGAGAATCGCGGTGAATGTCGTCGTCTGTGTTCGTGTAGGGCCCATTGCAGCGTCTTCCTTTTCGGTCGTTCGGAGTAGAAGTGTCCGGCTCAGGGCGCTTCCTTACATGGGCTCAGCTAACGAACGATCCCCGGGTCAGTCCTGTCAGGGAGGATGGTCCTCCCAGGTGATGTAGGTGTGACCCAGACGGCTGGTCCATTCATGTCGGCCGTCGGGCAGGCGTCGGTAGGTCCAGCCGGCCTGATGTCTTCCGTAGTGGTCTGGCTCGCAGACGGGTGCGTTATTGCGCACCGAGGTCTCGCCGCCTTCGGCGAAGGGGTCGATATGGTCGATGTCACAGTCCTCGGCGGGTGCGGCGCATCCGGGGAAGACGCACGTGTGATACCGGGCCAGAACCTCGCGTTTCTGAGCGGCCGTCGGCCGCCGTCTCGTGATTCCGGTGTGGGCCACGTTGCCCGCGTCGTCGGTGACCACGAAGCGCCACTCGGCGTCGGGCTGGCCGGCGGCCACCTGACGGGCAATGTCGGCCTGAACCGGGCCGTACCCGCCCAGATCCCCAGACGACTCGGAGAGCCCGGCCAACGTCTCGAGGCCGACATGGATCACGACGCCACCCCGGGATCTCTCCACTGTGCCCATCTTGTTTCCTTCGAGAAGGTCCAAGAAGACGTCCATACGTAGCTGGTCCATGGTCCGGGTTTCGCCGGAGTTCTTGAGACTTCGGGCGAACCCGTTGATTCGGCGTCCGATGGCTGCGGCCCGGTCGATCGGCGCCCCGCAGGCGTGGAGGTCTGCGGTGCAGTCGACGGTGGGTTCGATGATCATGCGCCGCTCCTCAACAGCGGTCTTGGTGCGTTTCTTGGCGTCTTCAGGGTTGGTCTCGATGCACAACCGGCGGAGTCGGGCGCGTAGCTGTCCGGTGGTTTGATCCGGTGCATCAGTCAAGGCGCGATTGGCGACATCTCTGGCATCAGATTCATCCAGGTGGCCGGTGCCACGTGCAAAGGTCAGGGCCTTGCGGATGTCGATGGCGCCCGAATGGAGGGCTTGCCAGACGGACGGGAGGCGTTCCAGGAGGTCATGAGCGTTGCCGATCTCGTTGTCGGCCGCCCTCCGGGTCAGGGTGAGCGCGGCCCGAACCTCCATGTTGGCGTACTCGTACCATTCCTGAGATCGTTCAGGCGGACCATCGTCACATCAGAAGAAAATA
>JAYEGJ010000174.1:0-4699 GCA_034658975.1 Actinomycetota bacterium | reverse complement strand
TCGGCGGCGCGGCAGAAGAAGAGGCCGCCGAGTTCATCAAATCGAAGATGACCAAGCCGGTGGCAGGTTTCATCGCCGGAACGACCGCCCCTACGGGCAAGCGTATGGGACATGCCGGGGCCATCGTGTCCGGAGGCAAAGGCACAGCCGCGGCCAAGATCGAGGCGATGGAGGCAGCAGGGATAGTCGTCGCCGAGACCCCGTCCGACTTGGGCGCGGCAATGGTCCGTGCTCTCGGCTGAGAACCTCGCTTCGATCGAGTCGGAGGGGCGAAGGCTGGGCGCCGCTGTCCGTAGCGATCCAGACGCCGGGGTTCCTCAGTATCCGGGCTGGTCGTTAGCCGATCTCGCATCTCATACGGCGTCGATCCACGGCCGCACCATCTTGATCTGTCGTGAGCTACCGGCCCAGCGGATTTCCGCTCCTCGGCTTCCACTCGGTCGGGACCCCCTGGATTGGTATGAGGAAACGCTGGATGAGATGCTCGCCACATTGGCGCAAGCCGACCCGGAAAGCCCGGTCTGGACCTTCGATCCTTCTGGCAAACTCGGCTTCTGGGAGCGGCGCATGGTCGTCGAGACGGGCACCCACCGTTGGGATGCCGAACAGTCTGTGGGTCCGGTCGAACGACTCACCGACCGCGTGGTAGCCGCGGGACTGGACGAGTTTGGTGGCTTCTGGTTTCGTCATCTCGGAGACGTCCAGACCCTCGAGGTGATCGCCACCGATCTTGGGCGTTCGTGGGTCTTTGGCGAAGGAGAACCTTTTGTCAGGCGGGAAGAAGCGGGTTCCGAGATCTACCTCAGGATGATGTCGCGGCCGTCTTCAGTGGTGTTGCCCGATGACTGGGCAGCAGCGGTCGACTCGTTGACTCCGCCGCCGAAGCGCTGAACCGTTTGCAGAGCTTTCCGCGCGGCGGAGATTCGGTATACCGAACGCACAACATTAGGAACGCGATATGAGGTTCGGCGGGCGGGTCGGTGTCGTACACTCCGCCGATGGGTGCATGGTTGATTCTCATTATTGCGTTGGGACTTTTCGTCCTGATCTTCGTCATCATTTACAACGGTCTGGTTCGGGACCGGAACAGGGTCGATAACGCCTGGGGTCAGGTGGAGGTCCAGCTCAAGCGTCGCTACGACCTGATCCCCAATCTGGTCGAGACCGTCAAGGGCTATGCCACCCACGAGCGGGAGACGTTCGAGAACGTCACGCAGGCGCGAGCCGGTGCGCAATCGGCATCGACGCCGGGCGAGCAGGCCCAGGCCGAGAACTTCCTCACCCAGGCGCTCCGTCAGCTCTTTGCCGTCGCCGAAGACTATCCCGAGCTGCGAGCTTCAGAGAACTTCGCCAGCCTGCAAGAAGACCTGGAGGAGACGGAGAACCGGATTGCCGTCAGTCGTCAGATCTACAACGACACTGTTCTGAGCTACAACAACAAGGTGCAGACGATCCCGACCAACCTCGTCGCCTCGGCGACCGGTTTCACGGCAAGGGAATTCTTCGAGGCCGGAGACGCCGCCGAGGAGGCGCCAAGCGTCGAGTTCTGAGTTGAGAAAAAGCCTCAGACTCCTGATCGCCACCGTCCTGGTGGTTATCCCCGCCTTGCCGGCCCTGGCGAAGTCCTTCTGGATGACCGGGGCGGATGTGATCGTCGTGGTCAATGACGACGGTTCTCTCGATGTCACCGAGCTGTTGACCTTCGACTTCTCGGGCGGCTTTTCCGGTGCCTACCGCGACATACGCACTTCACGAGGCGAGAGCATCGAGGTGGTCGGAGTCAGCGACGAATCGACCTCCTACGAGCTTGGCGGCTGTACCAGCCTCGGTTGCTCGTCACCTGCCGGAACCTACGGTGTCGAGGCCAACCCCGGGTTCGTGCGCGTCGTGTGGCACCACTCCAGCAGGGATGTGGCGCGCACCTTCAAACTGACCTACCGGATGGTCGGCCTTTCCGTCGCATACGACGACGTGGTCGACGTGAACCTTCAAGTCTGGGGTGATCAATGGGCGGTGGGCCTGGACCGTCTGACAGCGCGTATGGAACTGCCCGACGGAGCGGCACAGGGGGACGTCCTCGTGTGGGGCCACCCCATCGGTGTGGACGGTTCGACGTCGTTGGGCAGCGACGGTGTTTCGCCCTCGCTCGAGGCGAGCCGGGTCCCGTCCGAGCAGTGGGTGGAGTTGCGGGTCGTCTTCCCGACCGAACTCCTCGCCTCGACAGATGGCGCTGTCAACGTGACGGGCAACGGCCTTGAGCGGGTTCTCGACGAGGAAGCACTGTTCGCCGAGGACGCCGAAGCGGCGGCGGCAGCACAGCAGACGGGTTTGATCGCGGGTGGCCTGGTGGCGGTGGCTGTGGTTCTGGGCCTGGGGAGCCTGGTCTACTTCCGGTATGGCCAGGAGCCGAAGATCGACTACGACCGTGACTATGAGCAGGAGCCGCCCTCGGATCTCACCCCAGCCGAAGTGGGTGCCCTGCTGTCGCAAGGCGCGGTGACGGAAAAGGAGTTCACGGCCACCCTGTTCGATCTCATTCGGCAAGGGTTGATCGAGGCCACTCCCTCCCAGGTGGAGCGGTCGACGTGGGGCGGGCTCCGTACGGAGAGCATTACCGATCTGGTGCTCGGCGTCGCCGACAAGGAGGTCGGCCTCCGCAACTTCGAACAGTCGGTGATGACCGTGGTCCGCCGGATTCTCGAACTTGGCCCGCGACCTCTCCATGAGTTTCGCACCGGGATTCGCGAGGACGCCACTGCCAATGCCTCGACGTATCAGACCTTCAGGGATCGTGTGCTGTCCGCCGTTAGGACCAGCGGGATGATCGACGACGCAGGCCACGGGATCTCCTGGCTGGTTCGCATCGGCCTGACCCTTGTCGTGGTCGGCTCCTTCTTTCTGCTGCCCAAGATTTTCGGTGGGCGGCCCGGAGGGGCGACTATCGCTCTGCTGGTCGCCTTCGGAATGGTTCTCGGGGCGGTGATCCTCTTTGTCTTCCTCAGCTTCCGGCGGATTCGCACCAAGCGTTCGCCGGAAGGGGCGCTTGAGGCAGCCCGCTGGGACGCGTTTCGTCGCTATCTGACCGATTTCTCGATGCTCCAGGATGCGCCGGTCATCTCGTTGGACCTGTGGGATCGATACCTCGTCTATGCGATCACGTTTGGTGTTGCCGAAGAGGTTCTGGAGCAGGCGCGTCTACATGCGCCACCTGAACTGGAACAGTCGTCCTCCATCTACTGGTTTGGCAACTACGGGTACTCGGGTGGCCACACCGAGAACGCCTTCTCAGGCCTCCAGTCCAGCCTCTCCGGCGCGTTCACGCCACCTTCGAGTGGGGGTGGCGGCGGCTTCTCCGGCGGGGGAGGCGGTGGCGGAGGCGGTGGCGGCGGAGGCGCCTGGTAGGCCGTCGGAGAGACCTACCGTTCCCGTCGATGAAGTTATTGAGCGTCGCCGTGGCTCTCCTGATCACCGGTCTTGCGTTGCCCGCTCACGCCTCCGATTCGTTTCCCGTCTACACGGGGTCTGAGTTTCAGGAGCTGTACGAGTACGCGGTGTCCAACACGTTGCCCAACCTCCACCCGGTCGGCGACAGGTACCAGATCACCGGGGACCAATCGCTGGACGATCGGATCTGGGACGCGGCGTTTGAGCGCGGTTATGTCCTCCGGCCCACGGTCTCGGGCGGTCTCAGCACCGTGGCCGGTGTGCCCATGCAGCCCCAGGCGGCCGACGCCTGGGTAGGGCTCCGTAGCGAGGCGCGAGATGCCGGCATGAGATTCATCGTGTCGTCCGCCTACCGATCCCCGGCAGCGCAGCGCACCCAGTTCCTGTCCAAGCTCGGCGGCACTTCGGATAGCGCGATAGACGCCACCCTGACTTGGTATTCCGTGCCAGGAACCTCCAAGCATCATTCAGGCTACGCCCTCGACTTCCGCTACTCCGACGGCACCTTCGGGCAGTTCCGCTCCACACCCGACTACTCGTGGCTTGCTGAGGACAACTTCTCGATCCCGAAGGCCTATGGACTGATCCCTTCATATCCCGACGACGTTGCGGTGGCGCAGGGTCCCAACCCGGAGCCCTGGGAGTTCGTCTGGGTCGGAGAGACCCTGGTGGCCTGCGGGATCCCACAGACCCTCGGAGCAGCCCTCACCGGACCGACCGCGGCACTCCTCGATTCGATCGCCCAATGCCCGGGCGGCCCCGGAACTCCCGAGATCCCGACCTGGTTGGGTGCCTGACGACCAGCATCCAGGAAAGGTCCGAGCTGGTGCCGCTATTGGAGTCGTATCTACCAGGCGAGTTCCGAGCAACCGTGGTGGTTCTCGGGTTCCACTTGAAGCGTGGCGTGGGTGATGTCGTGCCGGGCCTGGAGGAGGTCTCGTGCTTGGTCGAGGACGGGATGGGGGTCGGTCCCGGTGTTGATCATCAGGTGGACGGTGGCGACGTCCATATCTGAGGTGAGGGTCCAAACGTGGAGATCGTGAACGTCGATCACGCCTGGAATGGCCTCGAGTTCTCCGGTCAGGTTTTCGATGTCCAGTCCGGCGGGTGCAGCTTGGGTGAGGATGCGGAGGGCTTGGCTCCCGAGCATCCAGGCTCGGGGGAGGATGAACACGCCGATGAGGGCTGCGAAGAGAGGGTCGGCGTAGGGCCAGCCGCTGAGGATCATGATGACGGCAGCGAGGATGACTCCGAC
>JAYEGJ010000173.1:0-20290 GCA_034658975.1 Actinomycetota bacterium | reverse complement strand
GATCGTCGGTCTTGCCGGCGACAACGCCGTCGACCTCACGGTGGTGGCGGGAGACGTTTTCGACACGGCCTCGCCTTCGCCCTCCGCCGAGAAGGTGGTCTGGCAGGCACTCCTCGACCTGGCCGCGGTGTCTCATGTCGTGGTTATCGCCGGCAACCACGACAACCCGGCCCGTCTCGATGCCGTTGCCCCGCTTCTGGAGATGGGTCGGATCTCGACCGTCGGCACCCCTCGTTCCCCGGCTGACGGAGGCGTTCTCCATGTCGAGGAACTCGGTGTGAAAGCGGCCCTTCTTCCGTTCGTCTCGCAGCGGGGAATCGTCAAGGCCGAGGACATCATGGATTCGGATCCAGATCAACATGCAGGTGCCTACGAAGAGCGACTGCGTCGGATCGTTGGCCGGCTCACCGAAGGCATGGGCTCCGACACCGTCAACATCCTGGTCAGCCATCTCACGGTCTACGGAGCCGTGAAAGGCGAGGTCAAGCTTGGTGGCGGGGAGCGACCGGCGCACATCTTTGGTTATGCCGTTCCCAGTTCGCTGTTTCCGGGGCACCTTTCGTATGTCGCCCTCGGACATCTCCACAGGCAGCAGAAGATGCCGCATGCGAGTGCCGTCTGGTACTCCGGGTCTCCACTTCAACTCGACTTCGGAGAGGTGGCCGATCAGAAGGGAGCGCTCCTCATCGAGGCCGAGCCCGGGCTCCCGGTCACGGTCACCTCAGCCCCGCTCACCGCGGGACGACAGTTGGTGACGGCGCGAGGAACCCTCGACGAGGTCGTCGCACGTGCCGACCAGTTTGCTGATGCCTACGTGAAGGTGGAACTCCTCGAGAAGGCGCGAGTGGGGCTGGCGGACGAGGTCCGTGCGGCGATTCCCGATGCGGTCGAAGTGATCCTGGAGTCCGACGAGCCCGAGAAGCGATCCTTGGACCGTCGCCGTGGTCTCGATCCAACCGAGGCTTTTGGTCGCTACCTGGCTGAAAAGGGCACGGAGGACAAGAAAGTCGAAGAGTTGTTCGCCGAGTTGCTCGACGAGGCGTCGGCATGAGACCGCTGCGGATTCGGGCCGAAGGATTCTCCGCTTACAGATCGCCGGTCAATGTCGACCTCGGCGGCGTCGAGTTCTTTTCGCTCTCCGGTGCGACCGGAGCCGGGAAGTCGAGCCTCATCGACGCCATGGTCTTCGCCCTCTACGGCCGTGTCCCGCGTTTGGGCGGCAATACGGTTGCACCGGCCATATCCGCCGGGGCCGACCGCGCCCGGGTCGCTCTCGACTTCGAGGTCGATGGCGACTCCTACACGGCGGTTCGCCTGATCCAGCGTTCGTCCCGGGGCGGAGCCAGCGTCAAGGAGGCGAGGCTCCAGAAGGGCGACGAGGTTCTCGCCGACGGTGCAGACGATGTGACCCGGGCTGTCGAAGATCTGCTCCATCTCAGATTCGAGGACTTCGTACGCACGGTGGTTCTTCCCCAAGGTGAATTCGCTCGCTTCCTCACGGCTCCCAAGGCCGAAAGGCAATCGCTGCTCCGGAAACTACTCGGGCTGGACATATACAGCCAGGTCCGGTCGCTGGCCAGGACCCGCGAGTCTGTGGCGATCGATCGGGCAGAGGTGGCGCGGGCACGACTCGGAGGCATCGAGGCTCCCGATGTCGCCGAGGTCAAGTCGGCGAAGAGCAGGCTCTCGACACTCGAAAGCCTGTCGAAGTCGATCGTCGAAGCGGAGGCCAATCTCGGTCAGTTGGAGGCCGACCGGAAGACGGCCGAGGCAGTCGAATCCGCCAGTACCCAAGACCTCGCCAAACTCGAGGCGCTCCGGGCCCCTGATCGGCTCGAGGAACTCGATCATCTGGCGAGCGACGCCCGCGAGCGTCTCGAAGGATTCGCGGCGGAGCTATTCGATGCGGAGCGGGTCGTTGTCGCCTCCGAGGTTGCTCTTTCTGAGTTTCCTGCGGAAGAAGTCCTTCTCGGTCAGCTCGAGGAGCGTCGGCGGCTCGCCGAGCTGGAGACCCGCGCTGTCGATCTCGATCTCAGCTCGGCTGCGAAGTCTCTCGAATCGGCCGAAGCCGACCTGGTGAAGGGTCGTCGAGTTGCAGGCGGACTTCAGGAGGAGTTGTCCTCCGCCCGAATATCGCACGCCGCCCATGCCCTGACAGCCAACCTGGTGGTGGGCGAGCCGTGCCCTGTTTGTGAGCACCAGGTCGACCGAATACCCGAAGGGGAGGTCCCGGCGGAATTGGCGGGATTGGAGGCTGCGTACTCAGAGGCCGTTGCCGCGGTCGACCGCCTTTCCAACGAGGCAGGCGCTGCCCGGTCCGCACTCGCCAAGGTCGAGGCGACACGGAGTGAGCTCGATGTCCAGATAGACGCCCTCTCTCGTTCCCTTGGCGACGCCCCGTCGGCAGACAAGATCGACGAGGCCTTGACACGCCGCCGGGAGCTCTCCGACCAACTGGCAAAGGCGGGGGAGGCGAGGACGACCCTCGAGACGAAAACGCGGAAGGTGCAGGGTGGGCTGGAGGAGCTGTCCGAGTCGATCCGAACCATTGGCCGCGACCTGATGGCGGCCCGCCAGACCGTTGCCGCACTCGATCCACCTCTGCCGGAGAGCGAGGACGCCATCGTGCAATGGAAGGAACTCATGTCGTGGCGGGACGGTGCTCTGGTCTTGGCTGGCGAGAAGCAGTCCGAGGCCAGGGTTCAGGCGACTCAGGCGGGCACGGCCGTCGATGTGTTCAGCGAGGAGATCGAGGCCGGGCTCAGGGAAGCCGGGATCGAGCCGGTCAAGCCCTATGCCGTTGGGGTGACCCGCCAGCTCGAAATCACCCGGAATCTCGTGGAGGAACATTGCAAGGCCGCGGCCGAGGCAAAGCAGCTCGAGACGACCATCGCGGCGTCGATGTCCGAGTCGAAGGTGGCCGGCGCCCTATCCAATCATCTCAAAGCGAATGGATTCGAGCGGTGGCTCATGGCCGGAGCGATGTCCGATCTCGTGGCCGGCGCAAACGGCTTGCTCGCTCAGCTATCGGATGGCGGCCATTCATTGCGATCCGATGAAGGCGGCAGTTTCACCATCGTCGATCATCGCAATGCCAACGAGGAGAGATCGGTCTCTACTCTCTCCGGCGGAGAGACGTTCCTGGTCTCGCTCGCACTGGCGCTTTCTCTCGCCGAGACCCTGGCCGCCGCAGGGGGCGCCGACCTCGATGCCATCATCCTCGACGAGGGCTTCGGAACCTTGGATGACGAGTCCCTCGAAATCGTCGCGATGGTTCTCGAGGAGCTCTCGGGTGATGGGTTTGTTGTTGGCGTGATAACCCACGTCAAGGAACTGGCCTCCCGCGCCCCCGTCAGATTCGAAGTCAGCCGCGGTCCGGGCGGAGCGACTGTGACGGTGGCCTCTTGAAATTCACCGTCGAAGCGTGGGACTCCGATTACGGGGCGCCGATCGATCCCGAGTTGGATGACGCCAGCCAGAACGTCGACCCATCGGTTGAGTTCAATCCCGACGATTGGAAACCGCTGCTTCCCGATGTGGATCCGATTGGCGATGTGTTGTTCGTAGACGGAGTGAGGCGGGTGGACGCCACCCTTTGGATCGAGCAACCGCCGGATTTCCCGGGTTTCGCGTTGGCCGCCACCTACGCCGCCGGGGCGGTTCGCTGCAACGATCGAGCCGTATTGGAAGTAGCCGAGATGAGCAAGGGTCTTTTCACGTCGTCCCAAGCCCTCGATGTCGAGACCGCCGTCGGTGCCTATGAGGTCAAGGCCACCAAGGGCACTACCTCCGAGGAATTGTGGCTCGGCATTCAGCAGAGGATGGGAGATCTGGAGGCTCGGGTCGCCAGGCAGGCGGGCGGTGCCGAGCTCCTCGTTGTCGACGGGCCTCTTTCTCATGCTCGAGATCTCGACAATGCGGTCGGCTACGTCAAGACCCAAAAGGTTCAGTATCTCCCGCTGGAACTGCGGCAGGTGCTCACCTCACTTCCGACCGGCTTCCGAACCCCGCTGTTTCTGACCTCGACGTCGTGGAGTCGCTTCTCCTGGTACCTGCGATTGGCCAACCATGCCGGTCCGGCGGGAGGGCTCGTCAGATGCGAGATCGATGCCGACAAAAGCGCAGCGGAAGCAGCGAGAATCGCCAGTCGAGTCAGCGCCACTCTGCCGGCCTTTGCCTCGGAAAGTCACAAGGACCCTCGGGCGCCACAGAATCTGTATCCGATCGGCGGACTGGAGCGCGAGTTGCGTCGCCGGCTCGGCGACAAGGAGCTGGCGGTGCGGGCCCTGCGGCGAGCCTCGGTTCAGGCCGCCTGAAGAGGCGTGTCGACATCCTGGAACCTGGTCCAACGGCACCTGAATACGATCGCTCATCTGATCTCTCCTTTGCTTTCGGCGGTTCTGTCACTAACCGAAACGAGGAGGGCTCAGCCCCTCACCCACCGTCTTTCGCGTAGAAGGCAAATCTGTCAGACCCTCCGTGTTGACTGTGGGGTATGGAGAGGGAGACGCTTTCGATCGACCAACGCGAGCAGCGGTTAATGGCCGATGAACGGCTGATCGGCCGGTTGCGGGCCCGTCAGATGGGTGACCTTGCCGCCCTGGACGAGGCGCAGATAGCTACTGCTGATGGCGCCCGGTCCCTGTCTGAGTGGACCGCGTCCCGGCTCGATCTTGGTTTGGACACGGCGAGGAGTCTGGTCAGGACGATGCGTCGGATTCAGGAACGTCCCGACCTCGAGGACGATCTGGCCTCAGCGGAGGTCACTTTCGACCGGGTTGAGGCTCTCTCCAGGATTCCCGAGGATGTTGGCCACATGCTTCATGCCGACGTTGCCGGGGTTCATCGTGAGGCGTCTAAAAGGGCCCGCCTCACCGGCGAAGATGAACATCGATCGGCGGCTGACCAGTTCATTGTGATGCAGCCGACGCTGGATGAGTCCTGGTGGAGGGTATGGGGCGGGTTGGATGGTGCCACCGGTGCGTTGGTCGACAAGACCCTCACCGAAAAAGCCGACCAGCTTCCCGACCTGCCGGACGGGTCCAAGGGTGACCTGGGATGGCGCAAAGCCATGGCCCTGGCCGAAGCATGCGTGAGCGGTGAGGTTCCACCCGCTCAGGTCACGGTCTTCGTCGACGCCAAGTCTGCTGTCGAGACCGATGGTGAAGCCGGTGTCGTCCTCGACGCCGCAGCCAATGCGGGCCGTCAAGCCTTAGAAGCGATTCTGTGTGATTCGACCACTGAAGTCCTCGCCAGAACCGAAGACGGCCGGTACATGGATTACGGCCGCAAACTGCGGACCGTCCCCCCGGCGCTGAAACGGGCCTTACTGGACAAGTATGGGCATCGGTGTTCCATCGACGGATGCGACTCCCGCTACCGCCTGGAAGCACACCATCTCATCCCCTTCTCGGAGGGAGGGTCAACCGACCAGGACGAACTTGTTCTTCCCTGTTGGTTCCACCATCACATCGTCATCCACCAGCGCGGCTTCGAACCCTACGTGCACCCCGACACAGGACGAATCCGACTCCGAAGACCGGACGACCTACCTAGCGGCAGCCGTCGCCACCTCCCGACCGTCAACCGACAACGACCAATAACCAGAAATCGGAGACCCCCACGACCCGTGGGCGGTTCAAACGCGCCCTGACTAGCCGTCCTGTCCGGCCAGGTTCAGCGCAGGCAGATCACCTGCAGGGACGAATCCAAACACCCGCCCATAGAAAGCCAGTTCCGTTTCGAGGGAGTGGACGATGTTCTTCGCCTGGCGAAACCCGTGGTCCTCGCCCTCGTAGACCACGTGTGCGTGGGGCACCCCCCGCACCTTCAGCGCCGTAGCGATCATCTCGGCCTGCTCCGGTGGAACTACCCGGTCTTCGAGGCCCTGGAACAAGATCACCGGAACGTCGATCTGGTCTGCCGAGTAGAGAGGGGATCTCTTCCGAAGCACCTCCGGATCGGTGCTGGCCAGCCCGCTGAGATAGCTTGACTCGAACTTATGGGTGTGTTTCGCCAGCAATTCGAGGTCGGCGACGCCGTAATAGGAGGCACCGGCGCTGAAGGCGTCGCCAAATGCCAGGGCGGCCAGCGTGGTGAAGCCGCCGGCGCTCCCACCGGTGATTACCAGCCGGTTTTCGTCTACCTCGCCGTGGTCGGCGAGGTAGCGAGCGGCAGCGAGGCAATCCTCGACGTCGACCAGGCCCCAGTTGCCTTGGAGCCGATTGCGGTACTCCCGCCCGTAGGCCGTTGAGCCCCGATAATTGACGTCTACCACCGCGAATCCCCTGGTCGTCCAATAGAGATAGTTCGAGCTGACAGTCGGGTAGACGTGGGAGGTCGGTCCTCCATGCACCTGGACAATCAGAGGCGGCTGTTCCCCTTCGGGTGCGGTGTAATCCGGGTTGGCGGGTGGGTAGAAAACCGCGTGGCTCACCTCGCCGTCTCCGGTGGGGAACGTGATGGGGCGCGGCCTGTAGGTGTACTCGGGAGCCACCGGCAACGGATTGGCCTTGAGGACCGTGGTCTCACCGGTATCGGTGTCGATTTGGAACAGCCCCGACGGTGTCTGCGGCCCGGCCCCGATGAACCAGGCCGTGTGATTCCGGTCTGTCGTGATGAAGTCGTGAATGGAGAGATCGTCTGTCAGGCGCACCATCGAACCGTCGGGCCCGATGATCGCGAGATGGTGGCTGCCATCCTCCCAAAAGCCGGTGAGGATCCGCCCCCCTGAGAGGAACCCAAACGCGGAGCGGCCGAATATCCACGCCGGGTTGGCGAAGTCGTTGTCCTGGTTGAGGACGGGCACCACCCCGGCGCCGTTCCATCGATAGAGGTTCCAGTAGCCGGTGCGGTCGCTGATGAAGACCAAGGACCCGTCTGGAGCCCACTGTGGATCGAGAACCGACTCCTCCGGGCCTCCGGCGACCTCTGTCACCTCGATGATCTCGTTCCCGCTCAGCGTCCCTACCTTGAGCGTGGTGCCGTCCCACGGCATGTTGGGATGGTCCCACTCCAGCCACGCGATCCGGTCCTCGGCGGCGTCGGGTCGGGGAGCAGCGTAGAAGTCGCGGCCACCCGCAATCGCGGTGGTCTGTCCGGTTGCGAGATCGACCGTGACCAACTCATTGACCGCTTCTCCTTGTTCGGGATGCGTCTCACGGACACAGACCATGCGACCGTCAGAAAGGAAGCGGCCATCGGCGTACCGCTCCGCGGCGGGTCTCGACGGCTCCGGTGTGATGGCAACCGAGTTCCCATGCCTCAACTCGTGCAACCGTTGGGTGGAGAACTCGGACCAGACCACCCTTCCGTTCCCGGCGCTCATGGGGGCGCCGCCGTACTCGTGGACCCTGGTGCGAGCGTTGGCCGAAGTCGGGATCAGATCCGCGATCGAGCCGTGGCTGTCGCGACGTACCAACACCTGCCGGCCGCCCTCCGAAGGGCGGCCCTCGATCCAGTAGAGATCGATGCCGTCGAAGACGAGGGAGCTGAACTGGATAGCTCCTTCTACGGTATCGGCCGCGCCGAGCGGGGACTCCCATGTGCCATAGGGCGCTTGCAGAGACATGGGGGCGATCGTAGGGTCAGGTCTCTCTTCGTGAGGCGAGAAGCGCCCCGACGATCACGAGCGCGACCCCAAGGATGGCGAACAGAGCGATGGATTCGTTTCTGAAGATCACGCCGAGGATCAGGGCCACCACCGGGATGACGTAGGTGATGAAGGCCGAACGCGTCGCTCCCACCCTCCCTGAGAGCGTTCCCATGAGGACGAAGGCCAGTCCGGTTCCCACGATGCCGACAGCCAGCATCGCCAAAACCGATGGCCACGCGAAGGTCGACTTGGTGAGTCCGTAAATACCGAAGGGAGTCACCATCAGCGCCGCGACCCATTGCACCCTTGCGATGACGCCCAAAGCGCCGTAGCGCTGCTGAAGCGGAGGGACAACGTTGAGGGAGAAGGCGTAGCAAACGGTTGCCAGCAGAACGAGGGCCACGCCGATTACTTGGCTCGATCCGGCGCCGGCGCTGGGCAGGGCGATGGCGATGATCCCGGCAAATCCGATCAACAGGCCAGCCATTTGGAGACGACCGGGAAGGGCCCTGAAGAGAACCGTTGCCAGCAGGGCGGTGAAGATCGGCGTGGCCCCGTTGAGCATCCCGGCCACCGCCGAGTCGATCCATTGCTGGGCGATTGGAAAGAGGGTCAGCGGAAGGGCTATCCAGATAACGCCGAGGACGATCACCTTGCCCCAGTCCTCGCTGGCAACCTTGGCTCGATGTGCCCTGGGGAGGGCGAGCATGAACAGGGCTCCGAAACCGACTCGCAGCCAGGTGACCAGTCCGGGATGGAACGAGTCGAGCCCGATAGCCATGAACAGGAACGACGCCCCCCAGATGAGACCGAGGGAGATGAAGAGTCCCCAATCGGTCGCGGCGAACGCTTCCCGGTTCGTCCCGTGGGTGGTGACCAGAAGAGGTTTGCCCGTCAACGGCTGTAATGGCTGAGGTAGTCCGGAACCTCGATCCCGTCGGCAAGGTCCTCGGAGGGGATGGGATCGCCGGCCACGACTGAGAGCGGGACCACTCCAGCCCAGGCATCGGATGACATGTCGGCAGGGTCGTCGCCGGGACCGCCGGAGCGTGTCTTGACCGACCATTCATCAAGCATGATTTCGATCACCGACGTCTGCTTCGACTCCGATTCGCTCGGGGATCGAAGGTCGCTGGCGCGACCGGGAATCAAGCCTTCCACTGTGAGATCGAGCCCGGTCCAATGCTCTTCGCCCTCCAGGACTCTCCCCGTCCCGTGGATGACGGCGCTGCGGTAGTTCGCCGAGGAATGGAAACCCGAGCGCGCTACGACGATCCCGTCGAGGTGAGTGACCGTCACACACAGGGGTTTTCCGTCGCGGGCGGCTCGCACAAAGCCGGCGGAGTTGGACCCGTGCACCAGGATGCGGTCGCCGGCTCTCACGTAGAGGGTGGGTATGCCCACGGGTCGGTCGTCGACGACATACGCCACATGACAGACGATTCCTTCATCGAGGATCGAGTTGAGAACCTCTCGATCGGTCACCCCGCGCTCCGGGAGACGTCCGATCTGTGTCTTATCGCTCACCCGGTTTCCGCCTTTGCCTCTCTTGTCATGAGACTCATCACAGCGTCACGCGGGTGAACGCCTTCGTGGAGCACCTGGCTTACATGCTCGGCTATCGGCATCTCCACCCCTGTCCTCTCGGCCAGTCCCAGAACGCTTTTTGTGGTCTTGATTCCCTCGGCGACCATGTTCATCTCCGAGACCACCTCATCGAGTGACTTGCCCCTGGCGAGACCGAAACCGACCGTGTGGTTGCGGCTTCTCGGGGAGTTGCATGTGGCGATCAGGTCGCCCATGCCGGCGAGGCCGGAGAAAGTCTCGGGACGACCACCGAGGACGATGCCAAGGCGGGTCAGTTCGGCGAGGGCTCTCGTCAGGAGCGTTGCCTTCGTGTTGTCTCCGAATCCGAGACCGTCCGACATGCCGGCTGCTATCGCCATCACGTTCTTGAGGGCCCCTCCGAGTTCGCACCCGATGACATCGTCGTTGGTGTACACACGAAAGGTCGGTCCCATGAACACCTTCTGGATCGACAGTGCCGCTTCCTCGTCTTTCATGGCCATAACGGATGCGGTGGGTTGCTGGGCGATGATCTCCAATGCGAGGTTGGGCCCGGTCAGGACGCCGGTCCTCGCCTCATCGTGGGTGGGTGCCTCGTCTGCGACGACCTGTGTCATGGTTGCGAGGCTCTCTTGCTCTATGCCTTTGGTGAGCGAGACCACCGGAGTCGTATCCGCCAAGGATCCCGCAATCTCGCGAAATATCGACCGAAATCCGTGAGAAGGGACCGCCATCACCACGATGTCGGCTCCGGCCATGGCCGTCTCGAGGTCGGAGGTGGCCCTCAATCCATAGGGAAGGGTGTGACCGGGCAGATAGTCGGCGTTCTGTCGATCCTCGTTGATCGACTGCGCAAGCTCGGGGCGTCGTGCCCAGATGGTGGTCGGTGTGGTCAGCGCGGAAAGGGACGCGACAGTGGTTCCCCAGGAACCGGCACCGACTACCGACACGTTCTCCATCGGCGGCACGGTAGCCAGCAGACTCCCAGGTAGTGAGGGGCTCTTCCCTAACCTGCGCCGTCGATGCGCCTCTCGATCGGGATCGTCGGGCTGCCCAACGTCGGCAAGTCCACGCTCTTCAACGCCCTTACCAATGCGGGGGTACTCGCTGCGAACTACCCGTTCGCGACGATCGACCCCAACACCGGGATCGTCCCGATCCCTGACCCGCGTCTTGACAAGCTGGCGGAGCTGTTCCGATCCCCCAAGACCACTCCTGCGTCAGTGACCTTTGTGGACATCGCCGGTTTGGTGGAGGGGGCCAGCCAGGGTGAAGGGCTGGGCAATCGGTTCCTGTCCAACATCCGCGATGTGAATGCGATCTGTCATGTCGTAAGGGCCTTCGAAGCCTCGGATGTGGTCCACGTCGATACTGAACTCCATCCCGGGAGGGATATCGAGGTGATCGAGACCGAACTTGCGATCGCCGACCTCGAGACGATCGACAGGCGGCTTGGCAAGCTGGAAAAGGAGGCAACTGTCGACAAGACCCTCCAGAAAAGGGTGGATCTCCTCCACGAGCTACGGCGGGTGCTCGCCGCAGGAGAACTGATCGCCAAGTCCCCGGCTCTGATGGATCGTCGGCCGGAGTTCGCCGATCTGCATTTGCTGACGGCGAAACCGATCATCTACGTATTCAATGTTGACGAGGACGTCCTCGCCGACGTCGATCGTCAGGCCGAGTTAACCCAGATGGTGGCACCTTCGGATGCTCTGTTCCTCGATGCACAGATTGAGGCGGAGCTGACCGAGTTGGAGGATTCCGAGCGCGCCGAGTTGCTTGCCTCTATCGGCCAGGACGAGCCCGGCCTCAATGCTGTCATAAGGGCCGCCTACCATACGCTGGGCCTGCAGAGTTATCTGACGGGAGGCGAGACGGAGACCCGTGCCTGGACGATTCGCGCCGGTTCGACCGCTCCCGAGGCCGCCGGCGAGATTCATACAGACTTCCAGCGGGGCTTCATTGCCGCCGAAGTCGCGGACTATGACGTCCTGTTGGAGGCAGGTTCCTGGAACGCCGCCAAGGCCAAGGGCCTGATACGAACCGAGGGCAAGGCATATGTGATGCGACCCAACGACGTGGCCCTCTTCCGCTTCAACGTGTGAGGGTTGGTCAAGCGCGTATGATGGCGTTGCCTACGAGGCCGTCGGGAGAGCTCTCCACGCGAGGGCGCCGAAGGGGCAACAACCTTCCCGGAAACTCTCAGGCACATTGGACCGACGGCTGAGGCATCGCTGGAGAAGACGACAGCGGGGAAGGGAGCAGATGATCAGGAGTCAATCATGCCCCATCCCATCGAATCGTTCGCAGATCGACACATCGGCCCCCGACCGGCCGACATCGAGAAGATGCTGGCCACGGTCGGAGCGGCCTCCATCGATGACCTGATATCCGAAACGGTTCCGGACTCGATTCTGAACACCGAGCTCGACCTGCCGCCGGCAGTCTCCGAAGTCGAGGTCGTCTCCGAGCTCAGGAAGCTCGCCGACAAGAACCGGGTTGTCACTTCGCTTATCGGCCTCGGCTATCACGACACGATTCTTCCTCCTGTCATCCAGCGGAATGTGCTCGAGAACCCGGCCTGGTACACCGCGTACACGCCCTATCAACCCGAGATCTCGCAAGGACGTCTCGAGGCCTTGCTCAACTTCCAGACGATGGTCTCCGACCTGACCGGCCTCGAGGTGGCCAATTCGTCACTGCTCGACGAGCCCACAGCCGCGGCGGAGGCTGTGGCCATGGCGAGACGCCTGTCACGGGGCAAGCGCAACATCTTCTATGTCGACTCCGACTGTCATGCACCGACCAAAGCCGTGATCAAGACGAGGGCAGATGCCGTGGGCGTCGAGGTCAGAGAACTCACCGAAGACTCGGATCCGGCGGAGGCGTTCGGCGTGCTGCTCCAGTATCCGGGCTCCTCCGGTGAAATCGTCGACCACCGCGACACGGTGGCGCGGTTCAAGGAGGTATCGGCGTTTGTCGTCGTGGCTGCTGATCTACTTGCGTTGACCTTGCTGGAGGCGCCAGGGGAATGGGGAGCCGACATTTCGGTCGGGTCGGCCCAGCGTTTCGGCGTCCCGCTCGGATACGGCGGTCCTCATGCCGGCTTCATCGCTGCTCGCAGCGAGCTGGTTCGAGGGCTTCCCGGCCGTCTGGTTGGAGTAGCCCACGATGACGCCGGCCGGGTTGCCTACCGCCTGGCCCTCCAGACCCGGGAGCAGCACATCAGACGGGAGAAGGCAACCTCCAACGTGTGCACGGCCCAGGTTCTGCTCGCCGTCATAGCCGGTCTCTATGGCTCATGGCATGGGCCCGACGGGTTGATGGCCATCGCGTCCGAAGTGCACCGTCTCACCACCCGTCTGGCGACATCTCTCGTCAATGCCGGATTCGAGCTATCCGCCGACACCTGGTTCGACACTCTCACTGTGGTTGTGCCGGGTGGGGCCGACGGGATCGTGGAGGCTGCCCTGGAGAGGGGCATGAATCTTGGAGTCGTCGGCTCCGATCGCATTCGGATCGCCCTCGACGAGAAGACAACGGACAGAATCGTCGATGAGGTCCTCGCGTCATTTGGTGTCGTGAACTCCGAAGGAGACGGTGCCTCGGGTCTGCCGGAGACTCTCCTTCGCCAGACCTCCTTCATGACACATCCGGTGTTCAGCCTCCACCAGTCCGAGCACGGGATGCTCCGGTACCTGCGCCGCCTCGGCGATCGCGACCTCGCCCTGGACCGATCGATGATTCCGCTCGGTTCGTGCACGATGAAGCTCAACGCAACGACCGAGATGATCCCGATCACGTGGCCGGAGTTCGGCGGAATCCATCCCTACGCGCCCATTGATCAGGCGACCGGATATTTGGAACTGATCGGGACCCTCGAGCAGTACCTCGCTTCAGCCACCGGATATGCGGCCGTTTCGTTGCAGCCGAACGCGGGATCGCAGGGTGAGTTGGCCGGTCTTCTGGCAATTGCCGCCTATCACAAGTCGCGTGGCGACGAGCACAGAGACATATGTCTCATTCCGGCGTCGGCCCACGGGACCAACGCCGCCTCGGCCGTAATGGCCGGCATGAAGGTGGTGGTGGTAGCAACGGACGACGCGGGGAACATTGATCTGGATGATCTCGAAGCCAGGGCGTCCGAGCATGCCGATGGTCTGGCCGCGGCGATGGTGACATACCCGTCGACACACGGAGTCTTCGAAGAGGGGATCCGGAGGCTCACCGAGATGATTCACTCACACGGAGGCCAGGTCTACATAGACGGAGCCAATCTCAACGCCCTCGTCGGTTTGGCCAAGCCGGCCGACTTTGGAGCGGACGTGGGACATCTCAATCTCCATAAGACCTTCACAATTCCTCATGGCGGGGGTGGACCTGGCGTTGGCCCGGTGGGTGCAGCGGCTCACCTGGCCCCGTTCCTGCCAAATCATCCGCTCCTCGAGGAAGCAGGCCCGCCCACCGGTATCGGGCCGATCTCCGGTGCTCCCTTCGGTTCCGCCGGCATTCTCCCGATTCCTTGGGCGTATGTGCGTCTGATGGGAGCGGACGGTCTGCGTCAGGCAACCAAGGTGGCGATTCTCTCGGCCAACTACCTGGCACGACGTCTCGACCCGCACTTCCCTGTCCTGTACGCGGGTGCCAATGGACGTGTGGCTCATGAATGCATCGTCGATCTGCGGCCCATGACCAAAGAGACGGGCATCACGGCCGAGGATGTCGCCAAACGCTTGGCAGACTACGGGTTCCACGCACCGACGGTTTCTTTCCCCGTGGTGGGGACGTTGATGGTCGAACCGACCGAGTCCGAGGATCTAACCGAGTTGGACCGGTTCTGCGACGCGATGATCGCCATACGGGCCGAGGCGGATCGGGTGGGATCGGGCGAGTGGCCCGGGGACGACAATCCGCTCTTCCGCTCTCCTCACACCGCGGCCGACGTCGCAGGGGATATATGGGATCGTTCATACACCCGCGAGGAGGCTGCCTTTCCCCTGATGACCCTGAGGACCGACAAATACTGGCCTCCGGTGGGCCGTATCGACGGCGCCGACGGAGATCGACACCTCATTTGCGCCTGCCCGCCCCTGGACGCGTATAGGTAGGCGGTCCCATGGGCTTGACATTCGGCAATCCGGTGTGAATGTGACAAGTCACAAGGCGGCAGCTGTGGCAGCCAGTAAGAGGGTGATTGGGTGAAGTTCACCGGAGAAGTCCGGATTCCCGAAATCGACCACCCGGGGGTTCCTGCAACGTTCCTGATCGAAGACGATCAGGCGGAATTGGTGTTGGAGGGCGAATCTCTCGGTCGCTGGTCGCTTTTCGACGTGCACGCACGTCGCCTTGTTTCGAGTGCCTTCGAGGTCGATCTCGACGGAGAAGAGCTCACATTCCTTGCCGATGACCCCATCGATTTCGCCTATCGCGGCGTGGAGCACATGGCGCAGAGTTGGGCGAGGTTCAAGTCGATGAACGCCGCCCGTCGCATGGTGGCGGTGAAGCTCTCCAGAAAGGGGACCGTCGAGTCGAAGGTCCCCGAGTTGGCTGAAGCCATGCTCGCCAATCTCGAGGCCCAGGAGAGTGGCGGCTCCCCGGCCCCGCCGAGCGACACTGATTGGGGGATAAAGCCCGAACGAGCCGACAGGGAGTTGGAGGCGCTTCCGGGCAGCGGTGCAATGGGTGAGGCGGGCCAACACGTGGCACCTCCTCCGAACGCGCCCATGCCGCCCACGTCATTCGAGCCGCCGAGGGCGTCTGAGCCGCCGCCGGTCGAGGAGACCACGCGGGATGTCGTGTCGTCCGCTGAAGTCGCCGTAGCCGCTGCCCAACTCGAGGCTCATCGCAAGGAGCAGGAGCGTCTCGAGGCGGAGAGAGTCGCTATCGAAGCCGAGAGGGCTCGTCTCGACGAGGAGAAGAGGCAGTACGAGACGGCGATGGCCGAGGCCGATCAGAGAGAGGCCGATCGGGTGGAGGCCTATCGCCTCGAAATGGAGCGGCTGCAGACCGAGCGCGAAAACGAGAAGAAACTCGAAGAGGGGCGAATGGCGGCGATCGAGGCCGAGATGACGCGAATCAAGGGCGAACGTGAAGAGGCCGCCCGGATCCAGGAGCAGAAAGAGGAGCTCGAGCAACTCGAGCAAGAGCGCGCCGATCGTGAATCAATTGAAACGGTGCGTTTCGCGGCCCAGCGAGCCGAACTCGAGAGGATCAAGGCCGAGAGCGCCGAGAGCACCCGGCAAGAGCGCGAGGATCTCGAACGGGCGCGCGCCGAGATCGAGCAACTCAGGCTCGAACGGGTCGAGAAGCAGCGCGAGGAGACCGCCAAGCTCGAAGAGGCCCGGGCCGAGATCGAGACTCGAGAGGCCGAAGCCGCAGAGAAGGCGGAGCAGGCGAAGGTGGAGCAGTCGAAGCTGGAGCAGGAGCGGCTGGAGCAGGAGACCTTGGCCGCAGAGAAGGCGGAGCAGGCGAAGGTGGAGCAGTCGAAGCTGGAGCAGGAGCGGCTGGAGCAGGAGACCTTGGCCGCAGAGAAGGCGGAGCAGGCCAGGGCGGAAGCCGAGAGACTCGAACTGGAGCAGCTTGCTGCAGAAAGCGCGGCAGCCGAAGCGGAGGCTGCCACGGCAGCCGCAGCGGCTCAGATCGAGGAGGACGAACGAGTTGCGGCCGAGGCCGAGGCTGCGGCGGAGAAGGCTGCGGCGGGATCGCCGGAAATCGTTAAAGAAGTACTTTCGACATCGGCGGACTCCGAAGACGACCCCGAGACTTCTAAGCAGCTTGTGGTCGACCTCGGGGAGCTCGAGGAGCAAGCAAGTCGGGCGCAGGATGCTGATGATGCCCAAGGAGAGCCGGCATTGGCAGGCGCTCCCAAGAAGTCGGGGATCATGGGAGCTGTCAAGGGGGCCTTCACCGGCAAGAGAGGCCATGTCCATCAGTTCGTCGAGGCTCCCGGAGGCATCGGGATCGCCAGGTCGATCTGCGAGGAATGCGGCTACGTGTCCATCGGGTCCTCCGACTGAACGAACCAGCGGTACGCTCACAGGGTGCCAATCGTACGACCCGTGGTTCTCTCCGGCGGTGCCGGAACGAGGCTCTGGCCGCTGTCAACCAAAGCCTTTCCCAAGCAGTTCGCCGATCTGATTGGCGACACGTCCCTTTTCGAGCAGGCGATGACGAGACTCGACGGCAGACCCGGCGTATGCAAGCCGATTGTCGTCACCGGTTCGGAACACATCGGTCTTGTCGCTGCCGCTGCCAATTCCACCGGCCTCAGTCCGGAGTTCGTTGTCGTGGAACCGGCTGGACGCAACACGGCCCCAGCCGTCATCGCAGCCGCGCTGCTCGCCGAGCCTGAAGAGATCCTGGTCGTTCTCCCGTCCGATCACCTCATCGGCGATGTCGATGGATTCGATGCTGCAGTGACGGTCGCAGCCGAGGAGGCGGTCGCGGGAGCGATCGTCACTTTCGGGGTTGTCCCGACTCGGGCCGAGACAGGATATGGGTACATAGAAGCGGGTGATGAACAAGGGCAGGTGTCGGCGGTGCTGCGCTTCAAGGAGAAGCCGGAGGCTGCCGAAGCCGAGGAGATGGTCGCCGGAGGCAGGCACTTCTGGAACTCGGGGATGTTTGTGTTCTCGGCTGCCGTCCTGCTTGCAGAGGCAAGCCGGTATTGCCCGGAGATCCTTGCCGGCGTCGAAGCCGCATTGGCAGAGCCGATTGGGGGCGTGGTGCGGCTCGAAGCATCCTTTGCCGAAGTCGAGAAGATCTCAATCGATCACGCGATCATGGAGAAGACCGACCTGGCGGTGGTCGTTCCTCTGGATGTTGGATGGGACGACATCGGCTCGTACGAGGCGCTGTGGTCGGTATCACCGAAAGATCCCGACGGAAATGTCACCGGAGGGGATGTGATGCTCGAAGACGTCTCCGGGTCGCTCATCCAAGCCACATCCCGCGTTGTCGCCGTCGTCGGAGTCAAGGACCTGGTGGTCGTTGAGACGCCCGATGCGGTCCTGGTCGTTCCCAGGAACAGGTCACAAATGGTTCGGGAATTGGCCGACCGGGCTCAATCCGACTGATTGGCGATGTCCCGCATCGTCATGATCGTCCTGCTCACGGTGTCGGCCTGCTCGGTCAGTCGGCCCGGTGAGGACGACACCGGGGAGGAGATCTACAGCCAGCTTTGTGCCAACTGTCACGCCGAGGATCTGAGCGGGGGACCTCTCGGGCCCGCCATCGGTCCCGGCTCGGACTCCGTTGCACTGCCGGACGCCTTCTTTGAGTTCGCGATTGTCAACGGCCGGGGGAGCATGCCTTCGTTCTCCCAAGTACTCGACGAAGAGCAGGTCGATCGGCTCGTGGAGTACATCAGGGAGGTTCAGGAGGGTTGAGTCAGATACTCGAGGGCCTGGAACTCCATCCCGTTCGGATACCGATGCGTCATCGGTTCCGGCGGATCGACAGTCGGGACGCCTTGTTGATCAGAGGTCCAGCCGGGTGGGGGGAGTTCTCTCCTTTCGCCGAGTATTCGCCCGAGGTGACCAAGCGCTGGCTGGCGGCAGCCCTCGAGCTCGCCCGTGCCCCGTTGCCGGTGCCCCTTCGGGAGGAGGTTCCGGTCAACGTCACCATTCCCGCGATCGATCCGGTCGCGGCCGCGGATCTGGTTGTGCGCTCGGGGGCTACCACAGCCAAGGTCAAGATCGGCGAGCCCGGGCACAGCGCCGACGATGACGATGCGAGAGTCCGCGCTGTTCGAGAAGCTCTGGGTGCCGGGGGGAACGTTCGTGTCGACGTCAATGCGGCGTGGGATGTCGAAACGGCCGTCGAACGATTGCAGAGGCTCTCCCGCTTTGATCTTCAATACGCTGAGCAGCCGGTGGGAAGTGTTGATGAGATGGTCCAACTCAAGAAGAGGGTGTCGGTTCCGCTGGCCGCCGACGAAGTTGTCAGATTGGGCGAGGACCCGCTGGAGATCGCCGATCGAGGCGGCGCCGATGTGTTGATCGTCAAGGTTCAGCCAATGGGCGGCATCGAAGCCGTGCTCGACCTTGCACGTCGATCACCTCTTCCCGTCGTTGTGTCTTCGGCGCTCGAAACCTCGGTTGGAATGTATGGAGGCGTTCACGCCGCCGCTTCTCTGCCCGACCTCGACTACGCCTGTGGGTTGGGAACGGTCACCCTTCTGGATGGCGACCCGACGCGAGAGCCCTTGATTCCAACGAAGGGGTGGCTGGAGGTACGCCGACCCGAACCATCCCCGGACTTGTTGGAGCGTTGGAGACCTGACGCCGATACCGCAGCCGAGATGTTGCGAAGAGTCTCCTCGGCGGCGGAGATGCTGGCATGAGCCCGCCCAATCCGAGCACAGCCCTGGCTAGCGTCATTATCGACGAGCTCGCCAGGAACGGCGTCGGCCTCGTGGTTCTGTCCCCTGGGTCGAGGTCGGCAGCTCTGGCCATTGCGGCGGTCGGGCATCCCGGCATCGAGACCAGAGTTGTCATCGATGAACGCTCGGCGGCCTTCCACGCCTTGGGCCGTGCCAAGGCTTCCGGAGAACCTGCCGCCCTGATCTGCACCTCCGGGAGTGCCCCCGCCCACTACTTCCCGGGCGTGGTCGAGGCCGACATGTCATCGACCCCCTTGGTCGTGATCTCAGCCGACCGGCCCGTGGAGATGCACGGGATCGGGTCAAATCAGACGATCGACCAGACGGAGTTCTATGGAAAGAAGGTGCGCGGGTTTGCCCACATCGAAGCACCTGAGCCGGGAGAAGATCTGAACGACCGCTGGCGCTCGACTGTTGCCCGGCTGGTCCAGGCATCAAAAGGAGTGGAGGGATCCCCTGGCCCGGTTCAGCTCAACGTCGCCTTCCGCGAGCCAACCGTGCCGGTCGGCGACGATGGCCGATCGACGGCTGACCGGTACCCGTTTGGGGTCGAGGGACGACCGGGCGGTGGCGCGTGGAGCGTCGCCCGGTCGAGTCCTGTTCCGATCGAGCCTCTCGACATGGATGGAACCAACCGGGCCGTCGTCATCGCCGGTGATGGTTATTACGACGGGCCCGGGCTTGTGCGGGAGGCAACCCGGCTGGGTTGGCCCGTGTTGGCCACCGTTGTCTCGGGATTGAGAGGCCACGACGTTGTTGCGCGCTACCAACATATTCTTGCCGGGGGAGTCCCCTCCCACTTGCAGCCTTCCGCAGCGATCGTCGTTGGATCCATAGGGCCGGGTGACCGTCTGGAGCGCCTGGCTTCCGGAGCAGCTCGCGAACTCAGATTGGACCGTTGGGGGCGCAACCTCGATCCGAGTCACACTGCCGACGCCGTTCTCCACACCGATCCGGTCTTATCACTGGAGGGTGTGACAGGGGGAGCCGGCACCGTTTGGCGGGAGTCCTGGCTGGAGGCAGATAGCGCGGTGACAGCCGTGCTCGACCCGGGTGACCATCTCAGCGGCGCTGCCGTCGCAGAAGCCTTGAACGACATCGGTTGGGGTTGGCTGGTCGTCGGCTCATCCCTCGCTATTCGTGATGCGGACGCCCATGTGCGCAAGGCCGGACGGGTTGTGGCCAACAGAGGAGCGTCGGGCATCGACGGCTTTGTCTCAACCGCACTCGGCGTTGCTTCGCAGGGCGAACGCGTGCTGGCGGTGACCGGGGATCTGTCCTTCCTGCATGACTCCAACGGCTTCATCAACGACGCCGATGATGATCTGGTCGTGATCGTTGTCGACAATGACGGTGGAGGACTGTTCGATCTCCTGCCGCAGGCTCGCCACGCTCCCGACTTCGAACGACTCTTCATCGCCCCCCACGGGCGCGATATAGGCGCCGTTGCCCGCCTTCACCACCTCGGCTATGTGAAGGTGGCGAACGCCGGTGAGTTGGTAGAGCATGCCAACTCTGCTCTGGAAGCCGGAGGTCGCACCGTGATCCACGTTCCGGTCGATCGGGATACCGATCTCAGCGTGCGAGCTTCCCTGGACTCGTCGGCAACCGAACTGTTCTTCTAGTGCTCTGGCCGGTAACGTTGGCGATGTTCAGGGCGAGGCAGGGGTGTCTCTGGCAAGGACGCAGGACGAAGGCGCACCTGGCCGTTCGTCGAGGACGAGGACACAGCCAGGGGCGCCACTGGC
>JAYEGJ010000172.1:0-4723 GCA_034658975.1 Actinomycetota bacterium | reverse complement strand
GAGATCAAGCTATGAACGCAATACTCGGACAGAAACTGGGCATGACCCAGATCTTTGACGACGAGGCCCGGGCGATCCCGGTCACCGTCGTGAAGGCTGGTCCTGTCCATGTTGTCCAAATCAAGACCATGGAGAAAGATGGCTATAACGCCATTCAGATCTCCTATGGCGAGATCAAGGCCGGCAAGGCCAACAAGCCTCAGGCCGGGCACTACGCCAAGGCCGGAGTGGCTCCCGCAGGGCACCTCGTCGAGCTCAAGGTCGAAGACCCGGCCGAGTATCAGGTCGGCCAGGAAATCAAGGTCCACGACGTCTTCGAGGCCGGGACCAAGGCAGACGTTTCCGGCGTTTCCAAGGGCAAGGGCTTCGCCGGTGTCATGAAGCGCCACAACTTCAAAGGTCAGCCGGCCTCGCACGGAAACCACAAGAAACACCGCGCTCCCGGTTCCATCGGGGCCTGTGCGACACCGGCCCGTGTCTTCAAGGGCATGAAGATGGCCGGCCGCATGGGAGGCGAGAAAGTGACCACCCTCAATCTCGAGGTTGCGGGAGTGGACGCGGAACGCGGGCTCCTCCTTCTCAACGGTTCGGTTCCGGGTCCCAAGGGCTCGATCGTTCTCGTCAGAGAGGCGGTGAAGGCACGTGGCTGATGTGAAGGCACCCCTCTTCAAGGCCGACGGCTCCGCCAGCGGCGACATGAAGCTCGACGCAGCCGTCTTCGGCATCGAACCCAACCTCGACGTGCTCCATCAGGTTGTGACAGCGCAGCTCGCGGCAGCCCGTGCCGGCTCGGCCAACACCAAGACCCGCGGCGAGGTTCGCGGTGGTGGTCGCAAGCCGTGGCGCCAGAAGGGTCTCGGTCGCGCTCGTCACGGATCGATCCGCTCCCCAATGTGGGTGGGCGGTGGTGTGGCTCACGGCCCCAAGCCCCGCGACTACAGCCAGCGCACCCCGAAGAAGATGAAGCGCCTCGCCCTGCGCAGCGCTCTCTCTGCCCGTGCTTCCGAGGAAGCGGTTCTCATCGTGGATGACATCGACTGGTCGACACCCAAGACCAAGCAGGCGGCCGGATTGCTGAAGGCCATGGATGCCAGCGGCAAGACACTTCTTGTGTTGACCCAACTGGACGGTGTCGCCGGCAAGTCATTCCGCAACCTTCCCGAGGTGCGTCTGATCGACCCAGGCCATCTCACCCCATACGACGTTCTGTGGTCCGACCAGGTGGTATTCACCACCCACACCGTGGGCTCGGTCGGTCGCTCCAGCACGTACGAGGTAAGTGACTCGGATTTCGTCAAAGATGATTCGGACTCCGCCACAGAGGACGGAGGTGAGGTGCGATGAAATCGGTTTACGACGTGATCCTCGCTCCGGTCGTCTCGGAGAAGTCCTATGACCTCATAGAAATGAATAACACATACACCTTCGAGGTGGACCCCCGCTCCAACAAAGGGGAGATTCGGGACGCGGTCGAAGAGGTCTTCGACGTGACGGTCCTCCGGGTGAACACGATGAACCGCAAGGGTAAGCGCAAGCGCTATGGCAACAAGTTCGGCAAGCGCAAAGACGTGAAACGTGCGGTCGTGACACTCGCCGAAGGCGATTCAATAGATCTGTTCGGAGTCTGAGATGGCAGTTAAGAAACGCAAGCCGACTTCGCCAGGGCGTCGCTTCCAGACCGTCTCGGATTTTGCCGAGATCACGGACAGCACTCCCGAGAAGTCGCTGATCGCAAAGAAGTCAAAGACCGGCGGGCGCAACACCTACGGCCGCGTCACGTCACGTCATCGCGGCGGCGGGCACAAGCAGCGCTACCGCATCGTCGACTTCAAGCGTGACAAGGACGGGATTCCAGCCCGCGTCGCATCGATCCAGTACGACCCCAATCGCAATGCGCGAATCGCTCTCCTCAACTACGTGGATGGCGAGAAGCGATACATCCTTGCCCCGGTGGGCGTGAAGGTCGATGACCGACTCGTGTCGGGTTCCAGCGCCGAGATTCGTCCCGGCAACGCTCTGCCGCTACGCAACATCCCGGCGGGCACCCTGGTTCATGCCATCGAGATGCGTCCCGGTGGCGGAGCCAAGTTGGCTCGATCGGCCGGCGCGTCCGTGCAGCTGATGTCGAAGGAGTCAGGAATGGCTCTTCTTCGGCTCCCCTCAGGCGAGATGCGTCAAGTTCTCCTCGACTGCAAGGCCACCGTTGGCCAGGTAGGAAACACCGAAGCGGAGCTGATCAAGATCGGCAAGGCCGGCCGCAACCGCTGGAAGGGTGTCCGTCCCCAGACTCGCGGAGTCGCGATGAACCCGGTTGACCACCCCCTTGGCGGTGGTGAGGGCAAGTCCTCCGGTGGTCGACATCCGACCAGCCCCTGGGGCAAGGCCGAGGGCCGAACCCGCAGCAAGAAGAAGGCTTCCAATAAGTACATCGTGCGACGCCGCACCAAGAAAGGACGTCGCTGATGGCGCGTAGTTTGAAAAAGGGTCCCTTCGTCGACGAGCACCTCGCCAATAAGGTCGATGAGCTCAATCGAACGGGTCAGAAGCGCGTTGTCCGCACCTGGTCACGCCGCTCCACGATCATCCCGGAGATGATCGGGCACACGATCGCCGTCCACGACGGCCGCAAGCACGTGCCCGTGTACATCACCGAGTCGATGGTCGGCCACAAGATGGGCGAGTTTGCGCCCACCCGCACGTTCCGCGGGCACGCCGAAAAGGCGGCGAAGCGATGAAGGTCAAGGCACACGCCCGCTACATCCGGCAGTCGCCCTACAAGGTGCGCCGAGTGCTCGATCTCGTTCGGGGACTGCCCGTCGAGGAAGCCGAGCATATTCTTCGGCTCACCCAACGCGGCGCTGCGGAGCCGATTGCGAAGACGCTGAAGTCGGCCGTTGCCAACGCCGAGCACAACCATGCTCTCGACGCCGAGGAACTCGTTGTCGCTGAGGCGTTCGCCGATGAGGGACCGACCCTGAGGCGCTTCAAACCACGTGCGCGGGGCAGGGCGACCCGGATAGATAAGCGCACGAGTCACATCACAATCGTGGTGTCCGACATGTCCGAACTGAATGAGGAGGTGAACTGATGGGTCAGAAGGTTCACCCCTATTCGTTCAGGTTGGGGGTTGCTACTGACTGGAAGTCGAAGTGGTTCTCCACGAAGGAGTACGCCGATTTCGTAAACGAAGACTGGCAGATCCGTGACTATCTGAGGGATGAGTTGACTCGAGGTGCGGTCTCCCGCATCGACATCGAGCGAACTCGCGATCGCCTGATCGTCGACATTCACACAGCCCGACCGGGCGTCGTGATCGGTCGCAAGGGCTCCGAGGCCGAGCGTCTTCGCACCGGTCTGGAGGCGCTGACCGAACGCCGGATCAAGCTCAACATCAACGAAGTGAAGGATCCCGATCTCGACGCGGCTCTCCTTGCCCGAGGCATTGCCGATCAGATCGAGAACAGAATTGCCTTCCGTCGTGCCATGAAGCGTGCGGTTGCTTCCGCGCTCAAGGCCGGCGCCGAGGGTGTCCGGGTGGAGGCCAAGGGCCGTCTCGGTGGCGCCGATATGGGTCGCCGTGAGTGGTACCGCGAGGGTCGTGTGCCGTTGCACACGCTTCGGGCCGACATCGACTACGGAACTGCGACTGCTCGCACGACGGTCGGTGCAATCGGAATCAAGGTTTGGGTATACCGCGGCGAGGTCGTCGACCGTCGTCCGGTGTCCGGCGAACGTATCGCTGCCGAGGCCGATCTGGCCACGGGCGGTCCCGCACGTCGCACCCAGAAGAGCATCAAGTCCCGTGCCGAAGAGGCAGCGGGAGTTGAGAAGAAGCCGCGTCTCATCGAGGCAGGTGGCGGCAAGCGCCCGGTCGTGGAAACGACTGCGAGCGAAGGCAAGCCCAAGCTGATCGAGGCCGGAGGTGGGCGTCGTCCCACCGCCGCAGAGGCCCAGGTCGAGTATGAGAGCGCGCAGGAAGAGCAGACGGTCACGGAGGAATCCGCCGCGGCCGCTGCGAAGGTCGAAGAGCAGGCCAAGGAGACCGCTGCACAGGTTGCAGCCGAGTCCGACGCCCCGACAGCCCCTGAAGCGGCTGTCGCTTCCGACTCGAAGGACGAAGAGGAGTAACCGGTCATGTTGATGCCCAAGAGGACAAAGCACCGCAAGGTGCACCGAGGGCGCATGTCCGGCGTCGCCAAAGGCGGCACTCAGGTCAACTTCGGTGAGTACGGGCTGCAGGCCCTCGAGCCCGGATGGATTTCATCCCGGCAGATCGAGGCAAGTCGTGTTGCCATTACTCGTGCGGTCAAGCGTGGCGGGAAGGTATGGATCACCATATTTCCCGACAAGCCTGTGACGCAGAAGCCCGCCGAGACCCGCATGGGTTCCGGCAAGGGAAATCCGGAGTTTTGGGTCGCCGTGGTGAAGCCGGGACGTGTCATGTTCGAGCTTGCTGGTGTGCCTGAGGACATGGCCCGCGAGGCCATGCGCAAGGCAAGCCACAAGCTTCCGATCAGAACCCGGTTCGTGAGCAGGGAGGACGTATGAACGCTGCCGAACTCCGTGAGCTCACGAACGAAGAGCTGACAGAGGCGCTCGCCGAAGCGAAGGAAGAGAAGTTCAATCTCCGCTTCCAGGTCGCCACGAACCAGCTGGACAATACGACCGCCGTCGTTGTGGTCAAGAAAGACATAGCTCGCATCCTCACCGTGATGCGTGAGCG
>JAYEGJ010000171.1:0-4783 GCA_034658975.1 Actinomycetota bacterium | reverse complement strand
TCCTGGTACACCTGCACGAAAACGAAGTCCCCGTCGACGATCGACCGGATGACCCGAATATCGCGCACAGGCGTACGTTCGACGAACGGTTCGAAGAACGCAACGAACCCTTCGACGCCGTCGGCAACACCCGTGCTGTGCTGGGTGTACCTGTCTCCCGTGTAGGCCGCGACTGCCGCGCGCACCCTGCCATCGCGAATGCCCTCCATGTAAAGGGCAGTCGCGTTGGCGAGTTTCCGATTCATGACTCACTCCGGATCGATGCCAGTTGCAGGTTCGGTAAGACTGCCTGTGGCTCAGGCCCTCACGGTCGACGATACTCCGGCAAGGGCTGCTGATCAGCGAACGTGACGGGACCTGAACCCGTGGCCCCTACGTTGCGAACGTGACACCCCACCCCCGTGACCGGGCGAAATGCGCTCTGACCGGGGGAAACGCTCTCAACACCCTTCACCGTTTTTCATGGTTTCTCAGCGTTTCGCGCGCGGAGCGCGCACCGTGTCGGGGTTGCTTCATACTCGACCGCGAACCGACCTCTGCCGTGTGAAGGTTCCTAGGTGCTTCGTCGCGTCGTTGTAGCGCCGGCCCGTGACGGCGATAGGCCTTATTGACTCAGTCTCGCCTCGAACTCCGCAGGTGGGATCACCGGGGGATCCTGCTCGTCCCACTCGAGAAGGTCGGCATCACCGCTGACGATGTAGTCGACGTCGTGAGCCTGGGCCAGGTGGATCACGTAGTCGTCGTCAGGGTCCCGGGTCAGCGCCGGACCGGGCGCCGGATCGGGTCGAAGGTCGGCGGCGGTGGCCAAGGTCGTCACATACAGTTCGGCAGCGTCAACCGAGATCCACTTCCGAATGCGCGGCCGCTCGGTCAACACGCTGCGCACTTCCCCGAGCAGCCGATCGCAGATCACCAACTCGAACCGCTGATTCTGCAGCCAAGCTTGCACGATCCGGTGTGAAGGACCTCTGCTGATCGCCGCCGAGATCAACACGTTGGCATCGAGCACCACTCGCATCCGAATCGCTCAGGACGCCGAGGTCCGGTGCCGGCGTCGGACCCGACTGACCTCTTCGGTGGCGATCCGCATCGCCTCGTCTTCGTCGAGTTCGGAGCCAGCCACGCTCTCGTTGACCACACGTCGCGTTTCGCGGGTGTAGTACTCCCACGCGGACTGGCGTGACATCCCCAGGCTTTCACCGATCTGGTCCCAGGTTGCGCCCTGGCTGCGCGCCGCCTCTACCCGCTCACGCCGCAGCACTTCGAGCTCCACATCCGCCCGGGACAGCTCTCGCAGCGCCTCAAGCGGATCTGCTGGCAAAGAGTCGACATCAATCACTTTCATGTATGTCAGGATAACCTGACACACACCGCTCCGCTGGACCAATCCTGGAAGTGTAGATATGTGCGAATATCACAGGCCCGCAACGGAATTGACAGGTAGATTCCTGGCCGAAGGTTGCGACACGCGATCACCGATCGAAAGGGACCCTTGATGCATCCGAATGTAGGCGTTGTAATGCGCGGGTTCCAAGCCTTCGCCGAAGGCGACATGGAAGCTATGAAGGGGCTGTTCGCAGAGGATGCCACCTGGCACCGCACAGGACGCAACAAGTGGAGCGGTGACTACACCGGACCAGACGCAATTCGGGAGATGCTCAGCGGCCTCGCGTTCGACGCCACGATCGAGAACACTCCACATGCGGTCCTGGCAGACGATGATCACGTCGTTGCGTTGATCAATACCTCCCAGACGCGAAGAGGCAGAAGCTTCAACGGAGAAGCAACCATTGTCTTCCACGTCGGCGACGGCAAGATCACAGAGGCCTGGACGATCCTGACCGACACCTACGGGTTCGACGAATTCTGGACCGACTGACACTCCTGCCACAGCACGGCCCCACACCCAGTGCACGATGGCCTTGGCGTCCCCTGCCCGGTCCCCGAAGTGATGCATTCTTGGAGCTGAAACGGCGCTAGATATCCGGCAATCTGCACTAGCAAGACATTATCTGGCAGAACCCTGAATCATCGGCCGGTCAGGTCGTGGCAGTGCTTGTACTTGAGCCCCGATCCGCACGGGCATCGTTCGTTGCGCCCGACCTTGGTCGCCGGTTCCCTGGTTTGAGCAGCCATCTTCGCTGCGAACTCGACTCGCCGCTCGCGGGCCTCCAGCTCGCCCTCCCACCTGCGGAGGTGGGCGTTCCACGCCCGGAGCCGTTCCTCGATAGCCGCCGCCTTCTCCTCCAGACGGGAAACCTGCTCCTGCCGGCTGGCCAACTCCTCTTCCGCCTTCTCGGCGAACACCGCAGGGTGCTCCCCGCGCTGATCGCCGAACATGCTGACCAGTTCTCGATCGATCAGCGTCACGATGGCACGACCCATCGAGACCCCGCCCGACTCGCAATACCGCCTCCAGGTCGACCACTTCGCCGCCGTCACCGGCACTCGCACCATCCGATATGTCTCGTCCTGCCCGAGACCGGCCAACAGCTTGCGGTCGAGATTCGCCAACACGCCACGGTCGAGATCCATCACCGGCACATCTGTCTACATGTACACATCAGGCAACTTGTTGCACGTGCGTGTGTGATTTGACAGGGTTCGTGCGCGGACGCGACGACAGTGTGGATGCGGCGTTCGAGAGGCCTGTTCTGGTAGCGGGGGCGGTTGGTCATCGCGTTCCTCCTCGGGATCTGGGCCATGTGACCGATTGTGTGGGAGCACCCTTGGCGCCGAGTTGGCCGGATCTCGAGTTCTCCGTTCCATTGCGGGGATCTGGGGTCGCACTCGTCACGCGCTTGTGGTTCCGCGTGTTCGTGGTGTCGAGGCCAGTACATTCCGGTGACACCATCGAAATCGCCGCTTCCGGACGGATCTCCACGCGACCGTCGCCGGTTGTGGATGTCATGTCTACGGAATAGACGCGACAACCCTGTCAGTGGAGTTTCCGAGGAGTGGCAGGAAAGCCGGTGATCCTTGCGCTGCAACGATTTGCTGACCATCGTCGATCAGTCGGAAGAAATCTCGCCGGTGGCTCCTCGACCCGCTCACCTGGGCCACTTCGACTCGATGCCAAGGATCCGCCAACTCTGTGCCAAGGGTTGTGAGCGACATTCACCGCTGCGAGCCGGATCGGTTCACCGACGGGAAACGGTCCAACCCTGTCAGCGGAGTGTCAATAACCCTGTCAGCAGAGTGTCAGTAGCCCTGTCATAGCGGATCTGCGCCGGCGGCACCGGCCGGTTGGAGGAGTTCCGGAAACATGCTCTGACCGGCGAGAACAGGGTCAATGGCAACGAGATAACACTCTGCTGACAGGGTTGTGTCGCATCGTTCAAGGAGACGACACCGTCAATCGTCCACACCGAGGGGAGGTGAGTCCGCTCGTGGCGCACATCGAGAAACGGCCCGATCGGCGCAAGCCGTGGCGGGTGCGATATCGGGACCCGACAGGTCGGGAACGCTCGAGAAGCTTCGCCCGCAAGGCCGACGCCGACCGGTTCATGGCAACCGTCCAAGCCGATCTGATCCGCGGCGACTGGACCGACCCGCGACTGTCGAAGACCACCCTGGCCGAATGGTCCGAGCGGTGGCTCGTCACCAAGACACATCTCAAACCCAAGACCCTCGCCGGGTACCGCTCGAACCTCCAAACTCATGTCCTGCCCGCGTTCGGCGACTACCAGCTTCGTCACATCGACCGGATGGCCGCCGAAGAATGGATCGCCAAACTCCAAGCGTCCGGTCTCGGGCCGTCGGGGGTACGGCAGGCCCGCCAGGTACTCAACGCCATTCTGATCCTCGCCGTCGACGCCGGCTACCTGGCAACCAACCCGGTCGACGGAACCAGCACACCGCGGCTCTCCGAACCCGAGATGCTGTTCCTCGACGCCGACGAGGTGGAACGCCTCGCCGACACGATCCGCCAGCCCTACGGCACCCTCGTCTACCTCCTCGCTTACGGCGGGCTCCGGTGGGGAGAAGCCGCTGCCCTCAGACGCAAACGATGCGACCTGTCCCGGTCCCGCATCGAGGTCGCCGAGTCGCTCGCCGATGTCGGCGGTCACCTCTACTTCGGACCAACGAAGAACCATCGCAGTCGCATCGTGCCCATCCCCGGATTCCTGAGCGACCTGTTCGCAGAACACCTCGACCGTCACGTTCCCAACGATCCCAAGGCACTCGTGTTCACCACACCGAACGGTACGCCGCTACGCAACAGCAACTTCCGACGGCAGATCTGGTACCAGGCCGTCGAAGAAGCAGAACTACCTCAGGGCCTGAGAATCCACGACCTCAGACACACCTGCGCCAGCCTCCTCGCCGCAGCCGACGCCAACCCCAAAGCCGTCCAGGCCCATCTCGGGCACTCATCCATCACCGTGACCATGGATCGCTACACCCATCTGTTCCCCTCCGACGTCGATGCGCTCATCAGACGGCTCGATGACATCCGGGCTCGGAACCTCGCGGCCCAGACGCGGCCCAGAGACCAGTCGCGAGGTATCGAGTTCGGCGGGAGATGACAGAATCCCCTGCCATAGCAGGGGTCTCAGCAGCACGCCCGGAGGGACTCGAACCCCCAACCTTCTGATCCGTAGACAGAACGTCTTCCATCCCCAGGTCGGGGTGGTGGTCGTGAGTGGTCGCCATGCCGGGACGATACCGATCGTCAGCCGTCAGACGAGATAAGAGCGCAGAGCCTCGTGTCTGACCGCGGTCCACAAAGAGGGCTTCTTCCGATCATCCGACATTGGTCACCGCTGGTCTTGCGTAGCTG
>JAYEGJ010000170.1:0-20744 GCA_034658975.1 Actinomycetota bacterium | reverse complement strand
GTGGGAACGCTCGTTACCGTTGGGCAGACGATCAAGGAGCCCTTTCTGTCACTCGAGTCCATCGCCGATCGCTACTGGAAGACCTACGCCGAGTACTCCCCCACAACAGCCACCGGAAGAGGTGAACACGACTTCGATGATCAACTCCGTCGATTCGATGACACCTGGCTGGACGAAATGAGATCACGTTTTCAATCTCTTGCTGAGGAAGCAAGTCAGCTTGATCAGACGCAACTCTCGACACAGGACCGGATATCCGTCCAGTTGCTGATCCATGAATGTGGAGTGTGGAGCACCGACATTGAGCACCGCTTCTTAGTTGGGGCAGTCGACCCCTACCTGGGCCCTCATACCCGTCTCCTATCGGACACCCGAGAGAACACGGTCTCCAATACGGAGCAGGCAGACGCTCTACTTGGCCGTTATTCGAGAGTCGGTGACTACCTCGAGGACGCTCTCCGCTTCCATCGGGTCAATGCCGATCAGGGCATGACACCAGCCCGGGCCTCACTCGACCGTGTCATCAGCCAACTCGATGGATATCTCGCTTCCGAGCTCAGCGACGACCCGTTCCTTCAGTTGAAGCTCCCCGAGAGCTCCGGCTCTGATGCCTGGCTCTCGAAGGCAACGGACGCTGTCAATGATGTGATCCGACCGGCATTCGTTGAGTACCGGGCTGGTCTTCTCGAACACATCGGGCCGATCGCCCGACCCGATGACAGGTGCGGTCTGGTGTGGATGACCAACGGTGAGAAGATCTACTCCAGCCTCATCCACAAGTACACCCAACTCGACATGCCTGCTCAAGAAATTCACGACCTGGGCCAGGAATGGGCAACAGAAATCAACGCCGCAGAGTGGGTCGAGATCGGACAGATGGCATTCGGCCTCGGAACCAAGGAAGGGGTTTTCGAGCGGCTTCATTCCGACCCGTCTCTTCGATTCTCCTCCGAGGACCAGATGCTCGAGCATGCCCGAGGGGCCATTGAGCGAGCCTGGGGTGCTGTCGACGATTGGTTCGGAGCTAGACCCGACACACCCTGCACGGTGGTTCCGGTACCTGCCGCCACGGCACCAGCTATGCCGCCCGCCTACTACATGCAACCTCCAATCGACGGCTCGCGACCCGGCACATACTTCCTCAACACCTACAAGCCTGAAGAGCGGGACCTCTTCGAGTACGAGTCGATTCACTTTCACGAGGCGATCCCAGGTCATCACTTCGACCGCTCTCTAGCGTCAGAGCTGGAGGGAATCCCGACCTTCAGACGGTATGCCCAGGTGTACGCGCACACCGAGGGATGGGGGCTCTACTCGGAGCGACTCGCCGACGAGATGGGTCTCTATTCATCTGATACCGATCGGCTTGGCATGGTCAGCGCCGACGCGTGGCGCGCAGGCCGTCTCGTCGTCGACACAGGCATGCATGCCCTCGGTTGGAGTCGTCAACAGGCAATTGAATTCCTCCAGGATTGGACGCCGATCGGTCTGTTGACAATCGAGCAAGAGATAGATCGATACATCGGGATGCCGGGACAGGCCCTGTCATACAAGATGGGTCAGATCGAGATCATGCGTCTCCGCCGCGATGCCGAGATGCGGATGGGAGGCGCCTTTGACATCAAGGGCTTCCACGATCAGCTCCTCACCAATGGAGCGATGCCCCTCCCTCTCCTGACCGAAGTCGTCGAGGAGTGGATCCAGACGGGCGCATAGATTCGGATGAGATCGTGGAAGGCTCGTTGGTGACGTGTAACGTCCCGGGCCCAAGCTCAGCAACATAAGGAGATAGCGATGGGTTCAACCCAGAACGAGCGGAGGGTCGTGCTCCCGATTCCTGACAGGATCCGGCCCGAGACGGCGATGCTCGACGCCAAGGACCCCGATCAGGTGTTCCCCAAAATCGAACCCGTTCGCCCCCCGGCTGATGCCCCCAACGTGCTGGTCGTCCTTCTCGATGATGTCGGGTTTGGTGCGTCGTCAGCGTTTGGAGGGTTGATCGACACACCAACCGCTGACAGGTTGGCTGGCGGTGGCCTGCGCTACACCCGATTCCACACCACCGCCCTTTGCGCACCTACTCGTGCTGCCCTCCTCACCGGAAGGAATCACCACACTGTGAACATGGGCGCGATCACCGAACTGGCGACGAGCGCGCCGGGTCAGACATCGATACGACCCCAAGATTGCGCCCCGTTGGCTGAGACACTCCGACTCAACGGGTACGCAACCGCTCAGTTCGGGAAGTGCCATGAGGTGCCGGTTTGGGAGACCTCTCCAATGGGACCGCATGATCGTTGGCCGACCGGATCCGGTTTCGAGCACTTTTATGGGTTCATTGGAGGGGAGACCAATCAGTACGAGCCGGCGATCTATCTCGACACCGTCCCGGTCGAGCCCGATAAGACACCCGAGGAGGGTTATCACTTCACCGAAGATATGACGGACAAGTCGATCGACTGGGTTCGTCAGCAGAAGTCCCTAATGGCCGACAAACCTTTCTTCATGTACTGGGCACCGGGAGCGACTCATGCGCCCCACCATGTGCCACCGGAGTGGTCAGCCAAGTACGAGGGGAAGTTCGACGACGGCTGGGACTCGGTGCGGGAGAGGATCTTCGCCCAGCAGACCGATCTCGGGGTCATTGGTCCGGAGGCCGAACTCACCCCGAGACCCGACGAGATCCCGGCATGGGATGAGATGGACGAGGACCTAAAGCCGGTTCTGACCCGCCAAATGGAGGTCTACGCCGGGTTCCTCGAGCACACCGATCATCAATTGGGTCGTCTCATCGACGCCCTCGAGGATCTAGAGGTCTTGGACGACACTCTCGTCTTCTATGTAATCGGTGACAACGGTGCGTCGGCAGAGGGTCAGATCCGAGGGACGTTCAACGAGATGCTCGCGCTTAATGGCGTGCCCCACCTGGAAACAACAGAGTTCATGACCGAAAGGATTGACCTCTTTGGGACCCCCGATGCGTTCAATCACTACGCGGTGGGGTGGGCGCACGCCATGTGCACCCCATATCAGTGGACCAAGCAGATAGCCTCACACTGGGGTGGAACCCGGAATGGGACCATCGTTCACTGGCCGAGCGGGATCGACTCCAGGAACGAGTTGAGGCACCAGTTCGGCCACGTCATCGACATCGCTCCGACCGTTCTCAGGGCTGCCGGCATCCCCGAGCCGGTCAAGGTCAACGGCTTTGACCAGCATCCTTACGAAGGTTTCGAGCTGAACGACACCTTCAACCACAAGGACGCCGAGGAGGTACACCGCACCCAGTATTTCGAAATGTTCGTCAACCGGGGCATCTATCACAATGGGTGGACGGCGGTGACCCGTCACAGCATCCCGTGGTTGCTGGCCGAGAACCCTCCAATCGAAGACGACGTGTGGGAGCTATACGAGCCAGGCGACTGGACCCAGGCCAACAACGTCGCCGCGGACAACCCCAAGCAGCTGAAGCGACTGCAGGAGTTGTTCCTCGCAGAGGCAGCGCGTCACAATGCTCTGCCTCTCGACGACCGGCGCTCCGAGCGGTTCGATCCCGACCGGGCCGGCCGTCCCCAACTGGTCACCGGAAAGTCTCAAATCCTCTTTGGCTCCATGGGCCGCCTCAGTGAGAGCAGTGTGGTCAATATCAAAAACAAGTCACATGCAGTGACAGGTCAGATCGCTGTGCCAGAAGGGGGTGCAAGTGGCACGATCGTCTCCCAGGGAGGTCGATACAGTGGTTGGACCGTTTATCTGACGACGGATGGTCGACCGGCCTACTGCTATAACCTCTTCGGCCTCCAGCTCTTCAAGGTCTCTGGTGATGAGGCGGTCCCGGCAGGTGAACATCAGGTCCGCATGGAATTCGATTATGACGGTGGTGGCCCGGGTCAGGGTGGCACTGCAACTCTCTACCTCGATGGCGACCAAGTCGGCAGCGGTCGAGTGGACAACACCGTGCCTGGGGTCTTCTCGGCTGACGAGACCACTGATGTCGGGATTGATACCGCCACCGGGGTCACCGACGACCTCGATAAGAGCAACGTCGAGTTCACGGGCGAGGTGAAGTGGGTTCAGATCGACCTCGGCGACGCAGCCGAGGACTTCGACCACATGGTGACCCCCGAAGAGCGCTACCGAATCGCCATGGCCCGCCAGTAATAGAGCTGGATCAGCTCTCGAAGGGGACCGGCATCAACTCGTACAGCTCGATCGAGTAGTTGCCTGCGCCCTCGCTGAGGTAAGGGTGACCTTCGGTCAGCGCACTGGCGTGTTCCAGATTGTCGGCTTCGACGATTGAGTAGCCGGTGAGACCGATCGCAGGACCCGAAGACCCGTCATCGACAACGGATCCACCTGGTCCGAAGGGCGTCCCGACGTCGGAGAGCGCGGGCCCGACCTTTTCCATCCATGATCCCCACTTGGCCATCACGGCAGCGCCTTGCTCTTCGGTCATGTCGGCCATGTCGGTGGCCTCGCCTTTGTAGATCATCATGAATTTGGACATAAGGACTCCTTTTTCCTCTATTTGAGTCCGCACTATATCTCATGGGAACCAACTATTTCAATCTCGGCTAAAGTAGGTGGGAGATGGACACACTCCAAGTCATAGCCGAGCCGCGACGCAGGGAGATTCTCGGTCTGGTCTGGGACGGGGAATTGGCCGCAAGTGAGATCTCCGGCCAATTCGATGTCACCTTTGGGGCCATTTCACAACACCTGGCTGTTTTGCGCGATTCGGGACTGGTGACAATGCGCAAAGATGGCAATCGTCGCCTCTACAAGGCTAACCATGAGGCCCTTGCTCCATACAAGGAGATACTCGAATCGATGTGGGGCGCGACCCTTCGGGGTCTGGCCGAGGCGATAGAGACAGACGTGGTCAAATGACCGAGGTCACCATTCGCCAGCACATTGCCGCTCCCCCCTCGACCGTGTACAGCTATCTCACCGAGTCCGACAGATGGGCGCAATGGCAGGGCGCATCAGCATCTTTGGATGCCACACCCGGTGGCATTTTCTCGATGGTGATGGGCAACGGGATGAATGCCCGTGGCCAATTTGTGGAGTTGGTGCCGGGAAAGCGGGTTGTATTCACCTGGGGCTGGGTGGACCGACCGGGCATCCCACCCGGATCGACGACAGTCGCCATCGAGCTGAGCGGAGATGACGATGGGACCCTTCTGGTGCTTACCCACCGCGAGATTTCGGTCGACGAGGCAGACCTGCAGAAGATGGGATGGAACCACTATCTGCCACGTCTCGCATTGGTTGCCGCCGGGGAAGATCCCGGACCCGACGTCGGCCCAGGAGGCTGAGCGGAGCCCCGTCCTGGGACAGGGCTCGACTTGGCGGAGAGGGAGGGATTTGAACCCTCGAAGAGGCTATAAACCCCTTACTCGCTTAGCAGGCGAGCGCCTTCGACCGCTCGGCCACCTCTCCAAGATTCACATGTGACGGTAACGGCGGAGGGGGTGGGATTCGAACCCACGAGACCCGAAAGAGCCCAACGGTTTTCAAGACCGTCGCCTTAGACCACTCGGCCACCCCTCCTGGGACGATACATTCTCGCGGGGATCGGCGGGCTAGGTTCAAATCGACCACCAAGGAGACCGGGCGAGGACTAATGACCGTTTCTCGAGGCGGTTCGCCCCGTATCCGGGGCTTACTACCTGAGGTTCGCATCAGAAGCGGAGGGGGTGGGATTCGAACCCACGAAGAGACGTCAGCCCCTTACGGCATTTCGAGTGCCGCGCACTAGACCAGACTATGCGACCCCTCCAGACGCCGGCCGAGGCCGGCGACGGTTAGTCATAGGTTGTAGGCCGCAGGTCAGTGGGTCGGACTAGACCTACTCACTACGACTGCGGAGGGAGAGGGATTCGAACCCTCGAGGGAGCGTAAACCCCCAACGGCATTTCCAGTGCCGCGCACTAGGCCAGACTATGCGATCCCTCCAGGAATTTCCCGTCTGACCCGACGGGAGAAGAAAGGATAATGCCCACCCGTGACTGAGCCCATTTCGACCGAAGCCCAAATCAACGCCATGACCACTGCCCTCGCGCTGGCACGAGAAGCCGGCGAGTCCGGCGACGTGCCCGTCGGCGCCGTGCTTCTCGATGGAGCCGGGACGCTGGTGGCGACCGACCGCAACCGCCGTGAGGAGTTGCGTGACCCCACTGCACATGCGGAAATGCTGGTGCTCTCCAAACGATCACGCGAGATCGGCGACTGGAGGCTCACCGGCCACACCCTTGTCGTGACCCTCGAACCGTGCCCCATGTGCGCCGGAGCGGCCGTGTGGTCTCGGCTGGACACCATCGTCTACGGCGCAGCCGACCCCAAGGCCGGCGCCGCCTGGTCTCTCTACAACATCCCCCAGGATCGGCGTCTCAACCACCGCATAGAACTGATCGACGGTGTTCTCGCCGAGGAGTGTGGGCTGCTACTCGAAGGCTTCTTCGCCGACAAGCGCTGACGCCGCCATCAGCCGTCGATCCCAGAATGCGTACACGGCAGCGCCTGCGATGAGGACGACGGCCAGGCTCGTCCATCCGACGCGGTAGCTGATCCCCTCGATGAGGAATCCGATGATCGGGACACCGAGGAGAACCGAAATGTCGAAGATCGACGTGAAGATCGACATCGCCGACCCTCGTTCAGCGGTTCGCGAGCGGTTGACCACCTCGCTGGACAGCAGCGGGAAGATCGCACCGTGGGCGGTACCCACGGCGATCGCGGCGAGGACAAACATGGGTGTTGCAGAGGCGAGGCCCATGAACCCGAGCCCCATGCCGTAGAGAACGATCGACCCGACGATCAGCACGCGGTGCGACATCCTGTCGTATCGGCTTCCACCGAGCACCCGCGTCACGGCTGCGACGACACCGTAGATCCCGAAGAAAAGCCCCGTTGTCCCGATCTGGGATGCGTCGACGAAGGTTCGTGTGAAGGTGAAGATCGACTCGAGCCCAACCGAGAAGAGGAGGGTGACAAACCACAACGGCAGCAGGTTCTTCTGAACCATGGCCGAGAAGAACCCTCTTCTCGGAGCGCGTCCCCGCACCGGCAGCACGGGGAAGGTCCAGATGATGAGCCACGCCGCAAAGCCGGCTGCCGCCGCAAGAACGAACAGACCATTGAATCCCACCAAGTCGATGGCAACATCGCCGACGATCCCGCCAATCGACAGCGGTATCAGGCCCGATAACCCGAAGATGGCGAGTCCCTGGGTCCTCCTCTCAACCGGGATCGAGTCGGCCCCGTAGGTGAGCATCGTCGTGAACATGACTATCTGAGACACCCGTTGAAGAACGAAGAGGACCCAGAGATAGGCACCCCACTCGCCGGTGGATACGTAGAGGAACACGACGAGGGTGTTCAAGGCCCCCGTGACCAGGAGGACGGTTCGCCGATGGGTCAGGTCGAGAACCCTCCCCAATGCCGGGCGAAACACGATGGCCACGAACGCGGCCGCCGAGTAGAGGAGGCCGATAATCGCCTCTGTCGCCCCCAACCCGGTGAGATAGCCGGGGAAGTGGACGAGCAGCATGAACGCCAGTTCCTGGAGGATCGCCGCGGTGAACAGACGCGGGAAAGTCGGGCCAAACCGGTGAGGCTTCATGGGCCGACCGAAGGTAACAGAGGCCGGTTAATACCGTTCTGTGCGGGTTAGCTACGCGTGACGCGTAACTAACCCGCACAGAACGGGAGAAAGGTCAGCCGGTCTCCAGTCGGGAACGGCGACGAGTTTATCCACCGGGGTTGGGGTGCCCGAACAGCCTCGGTAGCCTTCGGGGTGATCGTGTAGGTGGGGCACTAGGGGTGCCCTGAACCCGAAACCCTCTTCATGCGGGACCGAACTCCCCGCCTGAGGGGCACGACACGCCGGGGCGTACAGCCCGGACGCCGGACACGTTGCGTTGACGGTCGGGTCCTGCGCGGCGGGACACCATGAATTGGGTCAGGTCCGGAAGGAAGCAGCCCTAAGTGGATCGTCCCGGGTGCCGCAGGGTTGCCTGGTCTGAGCAGGCGGTCGGAGTCGACGGTGTGCACCGTGCTTCGACGGCGGGGTCACGATCTCCTATTCGGCTAACCGGCCTCCACGGTCAACGTGAACCCCGAGCTGCCGTTGCTCTCGAAGGCCGATACCTCGATGTAATAGGGCCCGACCCAAAGGTGGTCGGCCAGGCCTGGCTTGATCACAAGCACCTCGTCGGCCGTCCCCTCTTCTTCGGAGTACCAGAAGGTGGTTCCGCCAGTCTTGACAGTCTGCAGGTCGGGATACCCGACGTAGACGGTGAGGTCGTCCGTCATGTTCGTGAGCGTGACCGTGAGCGAAGAAACACCTCCCGGCACCTCGACACAGAAGTACATTCTCCCGCCGGCTTCGACCTGACCCTCCTCCGGCTCCGACAAGGAAAACTCTGTGGCCTCGGGATCGTCGCACTCCTCCACTTCGACGGCAACAGTCGTTGTCGTGGCCCCGGCCGGCTCAGGGATCGGAGCCGGTTCATCGGCCGTGGTCGCTGGCAACCCGGCCGGCTCCTCGGTCGTAGCAGTCGAATCGCCACCCCCACATGCGGCCAATACCAACAGTGCAGCCAGGCCAAGGGCCGTTGCTTTGCGTCGCTGACTTCCGAACATGACTACCCCCACGCGGTGACTTCTCTTCGCGAACCTACACCTTTCGGAGCCGGGCCCCGTAGACAAAGCCGAAAAGACCTACCCGCCAGACCTCCTCCAACTCCAGCTCGTGGCCGGACAGCATCTCTTCGGGTGGCGGACGGGAATCGAGGCTCTTGTGCAGGTACCAGTACTCGCAGGGCGCCCCGGTGAAGAGCAGCCCGACGATCGGAAGGGTGATGGCGGTGCCGATCCGGTGGATGAGTCTCAGAAGAGGGCTCACAGGCCTGGAAAGGTCGATCACAACAGCCGCTGACCCGGGTTTGAGAACCCTCGCCATCTCCTCGAGGGTCTTCTCCACCGAAGAGAGGTTCCGGAATACATAGGCGCTGAAGACACCGTCGAAGCTGGAGTCACGGAAGGGAAGGGCCTCGCCTATCGCGGCAGCCTTTGACGGCACCGGGCTCAGTGCGAGCATCTCCACGACCGGATCGATTCCGACCGGTTCGCGGCCGTCGAAGTCGGTGTCTCCGGTGCCACATCCAAGGTCGAGGACCGGGCCCGACCCGAGCATCCTGATGCCGTGGGCGCGCCACTTGCGCTCCTGACCGAGCGAGAGGATCCGGTTGATCAGGTCGTATCTGGCCGCGATCCGGGCGAAGATCGGATCGGAGGTCTCGCTCACGGCTCGATGGTGTCGAAACCCGTGTACGGGCGTAGCGCCTCGGGGATGACTACCGAACCGTCGACCTGCTGGTGGTTCTCGAGGATCGCCAGAATCGTTCTCCCCACCGCGCAGGCTGTCCCGTTGAGGGTGTGGACGACCCGATTCCCTTTCTCTCCCTTGGCCCTGATCTTGAGACGACGCGCCTGAAACTCGGTGGTGTTGGAGCACGAGGTGATCTCCCGGAAGTTCTGCTCACCGGGGAACCAGGCCTCGATGTCGAACTTCTTCGTCGCGGAGGCGCCCAAATCACCGGCGGCAACGTTGACGACCCTGTAGGGAACCTCGAGTTGACGCACAAGTGACTCTTCCACCTCGAGCAGCCGATCATGCTCCTCCTGAGAATCTTCAGGATTGGTGAAGACGAACATCTCGACCTTGTCGAACTGATGGACCCGGAAGATCCCTGCGGTGTCCTTCCCATAGGTGCCCGCCTCGCGGCGGAAACAGGTCGAGAAACCGGCGTAGCGGATGGGCAACTCGTCGGTCTCGAGTATCTCGTCGCCGTGATAGGCGGCAAGCGGGACCTCCGACGTGCCAACCAGGAACAGCTCGTCTTTCTCGACGGCGTACACCTGCTCGCGGGCCTCCGGGAAGAAGCCGGTCCCTTCGAGGGCGTGCTCGCGAACGAGTACCGGGGGGATCATCGGTGTGAACCCCGCGTCGGCCAGGTTGTCCATTGTCCAGCGGACCAGGGACAACTCGAGGAGAGCGCCCTTGCCCTTCAGGTAACCAAACCGGCTGCCGGAGACCTTTGCGGCGCGGACCGTGTCGATGATGTCGAGGGACTCGCCGAGAGCCGTGTGATCCGTCCCCTCGGATGCGATCTCTCCGACCCTCTTGATCTCGACGTTGTCCTCTTCGGTGTAGCCGTCGGCGGCGGTGGGGTCGACGAGATTAGGAAGCTCCAGGAAGGCAATTCGGAACTCGGCGCCGAGGTTGTCTGCCTTCTGAGCGGCGGACTTTTGGGCCGCGGCCAGGTCGGACACCTCCTCGATGGCGGCCTGTTTGGCGTCGCCTTGAAGGGTGGCGATCTGCTTGCCCGCCTCCTTCTGCCGCGCCCTCAACTCCTCAGACTCCTGAAGGGCGGCCCGGTGGGACGTTTCGAGAGCGATCAGGGCGTCGAGATCGATTCTGGAACCGCGACGGGTCAGCGAGTCACGAATCACATCGGGGTTCTCACGAAGAAGTCTTGGGTCGATCATGCGGTCACGGATGGTAGAAGCTGTCTCGATGCTTTCTGCGTTGAATAGAACCGACCTACGGGCAACAGGCAGAGGAACCGGCGTCAGCCCTCGTTGACGGTGAACTGAACCGCCCTCTCGTTGTCATCTGGGTTGGAGTCCTCGCCGGTCACGACGAGTTTCACCCTCACCTCATAGATACCGCCGGGGGCGACGGTGACAGGCTCGAAGGGAATGGCGACCTGCTGATTCGGCGATAACGGAGTCAGCTCGACCTGGAGCCGAATCTCCTCCGGCCCACCGATCAGAGTGAGGACGAGCGCCTCCGATTGGGACGGGACATTGCCGACATTGGTGATCACTGCCGAGAAGACGATCTCCTCCGTAGTCGGTACCACAACCTGATCGGATGGGTTGACTTGCCACTCCGGATCCGAAACCAACTGGCTCACCGCGAGCCCGGGACGCAAGGCAAGCCCGCTGTTGGGTGACCGGGCCGAGTCGATGTAGGCAGCCGAAAGGCTCACGAGGCTCCCCTCTGCGGGTGAGAGCTCCACTCGGGGCAACTCAGTGAGCGGGTTGGGTACGTCATCCCGACGCATGTCGACAACGAGTGAGGCATAGAGGCTGTCTCCCGCCCGTAGTTCGGCAAGTGCATCGGCCATCCCATCTACCGCCACAATGCTGTCCGGGTTATCGGCTGCTTCGAGCACCGCCAACTCGAAACCGTCCACGCCCCGGCTCCAGGTTTGGAGAGATATCCGGTACTGAGCGCGAACCGGAATGAGGGAGGGCAACGGAAGGTCATCTTCCACAAAGGCGAGCCCGACGGCCAGGTCCTCACGAATGCCTTCGATAACCGTCACGAATTCGACGCGGTCGATCCGTTGCAGCCTCGAAACAACCTCACGAAGGGCATCACCGCTCTTGGCGAGCTCGGCAGCCTGAGAATCGATCTCCTCGACGTAGGAAAGCTCGAACCTCGTCTCCTCACCCGATTCGGAGACCACGAGGGCAACGATGACAGCTACGGCTATGAGGATGGGCCAGATGAACCGGGGCACGGTCCGCCGTTGAGGTGGTGGATCAAAAACCAAGGGCAATCAGGGTAGAAGGAGCGCTCGCTCTAGGTGCCGTTCTGGCATTCTCGAGGCGCTCAGTGCCACCTGGCTGTGGTGGGCGAGGGGGGACTTGAACCCCCACGATCTTGCGATCACAGGAACCTGAATCCTGCGCGTCTGCCAATTCCGCCACTCGCCCGTTCGAGGATTCAAAAGGGTAACCCTGGAGAGTGGGTTCCGGTAGTCCGCAACACGGTCCCGAGGCACTTAATCTCGCCCATTGTGAGCGTGGTACGAAGCCTCGAGCGTCGTCTGGAGCGACTGATGGAAGGTGTCGCCGGAAAGATCTTCTCCGGACGGCTCCACCCGTCCGAATTGGCGGGGAAACTGGCCCGCGAGGCCGATTTGGCCAGATTCGATCATCCGTCTGGCCCTGCCACCGCCAACCATTATGTGATCGAGGTGAATCAGAAGGATCTCAATATGGATCCCGAGGAGTTGTCGACGATGCTCGCCGCCGAAGTCTTCGACTACACGATCGAGGAGGGCCTGCGGCTGGAGGGTCCGGTGTCGGTGACTGTTGAGACCACCGATCAGGTCTCGCCGGGCTCGGCCAACGTCCACGTCGAAGTCAAGCCGGGCATCATCTCCACGTGGAGTCGTCTCGTCTCGACCGGGGCAACAATGGATATCACCTACAACAGGACGCTTCTCGGTCGCTCCGCCGATATGGACATTGCACTCGACGACGCCAGTATCAGCCGCCGGCACGCTCTCATCTGGCGGAAGAATGGACAGACGTGGATTCAGGACCTCGACTCGAGCAACGGAACCAAGCTCGATGGGAAGCCCCTGGGACAGGACCCGGCGCTACTCGTCTCCGGATCGGTCCTTGCATTCGGGCAGTCGAAGTATCGGTTCGTGGAGCAGTAGATGCCTGATGTAATCCTCGCCCTTCTTCGAATCATCTTCCTCGGACTCGTCTACATCTTCGTTTGGCAGGTGGCGCGGGCGATTGGATCCCACCTGGGCATCAGCGTTCGCAGACGCCGCCGCGAGGGCAGCAAGATCCTGTTCGTGAGATCCGAGACCCAGCAGGGCCAGGAGGCGGAGATAACCGATGTCACGGTGCTCGGCCGGTCGGACGAATCGGATCTTGTCCTTGCTGACCCCTACGCTTCCGAATTCCATATGCGACTCGTCGCTCAAGAGAACGGCATCGTGCTCCACGATTTGGGAAGCACCAACGGCACCTATGTGAATGGCCGTCGGGTGACCGCGCCCACAGAGCTACGCAGGGGTGACAACATCCAGGTCGGCAAGACGGTGATGGAAGTCCGATGAGACTCATCTGGGGGGCCGCCACTCACACCGGCGTGGTGCGGCAGAACAACGAGGACTCCCTCTTTCCTGACAGCTCCGGCGAGTCCGGTACCCCGATCACTCTGATGGTGGCCGACGGAATGGGTGGTCACGTCGCCGGCGAGGTCGCCTCCCGGCTGGCGGTCAACGCGGCAGCGTCGAATGATCTCGAACCGGCCGACCGGGTGGCCGCCGGGAATCGAGCCATACGCGAAGAGGTGGCTCGCGATCAGGCCCTGGATGGAATGGGCACGACGATGACGTTGGTTCACCTCGACCCTTCCGGGAAGGCTCATTTCGCCCATGTCGGGGACAGCCGGGCATATATCTACCGGGGAACCGACCTTCGCCAGATCACCGAGGACCACACCGTCGCCGCCGAATACGTCGCCGCCGGCGAGATCTCGGCGGAGGAGGCAATCACTCACCCGCAGCGGCACATGCTGACCAGGACTCTTGGCCTGACACGTTTTGTCAATATCGACGAGTTCGAGATCGACCTCGAAATAGGAGACCGTCTCCTCCTCTGTTCCGACGGCCTGAACGAGATGGTGAGAGACGACTCGATCGCAGAGACCCTAGCTGAGGGATCGCCCGACGACGCTGTGTGGAAGCTCATCGACATGGCGAATGAGGCTGGAGGAGCGGACAACATCACGGTGATCGTGATCGACGCTCTCAACTGACCATGACTCGCAACACCGAGGCAGCCCTCATCGTCGCTGCTTCGGTCCTGGCCGGCTTCGGCGTCGTCCTGGTCAACTACGCGAGAGGCGGCGGTCTCGACGTTCAGGTGGGCCTCACGTTTCTCGTGATGCTCATCGCCTTCGGTGGCCTACACCTGGCAGTCCGCAGGTGGGCCCCCAAAGCGACTCCCCACCTTCTGGCCCCGGTAGCCGCCCTCACGGCCATCGGCTTCATCGAGGTCTACCGGCTCGACGTGGTTCGGGCGGGGCTACAACGGTGGTGGATTCTCATCGGGGCCGGCCTGGCCGCCCTCGTGCTGGCACTTCTGAATTCGGCGACCACCACGATCTTGAAGCGTTATCGAAACTCGATCTTTCTGGTGTCAATCGTCCTCCTTCTTCTGCCAAACCTGCCCTTGGATTGGGGCTTTCCGCTCAAAGGGCTCGAAGTGAACGGGTCACGGCTCTGGGTCCTGCTCGACATGGGATTCACCCAACTCCAGTTTCAGCCCGCAGAGTTGGCCAAGCTCGGCTTGGTCGTTTTCGTTGCGGGCTATCTCGCCGACCACCAGAAGGCGCTCCGGGAGGCTCGACGCCAGGTTGGGCCCTTCCGCTTCCCCGAGCCACGACAACTGATCCCGCTGCTGGTGGCCTGGGGAGGGTCCATCGTCATCCTCGTCTGGCAACGTGACCTCGGCGCATCGATCCTCCTGTTCAGCGGGTTCGTCCTTCTCCTGTACGCGGCCACCGGTGCATCGGGGTATCTCGTCGCCGGGGGGAGCCTGGCTCTGACAGGGGCCGTCGTCTCGTTTCTCGCCTTCGATCACGTCCAACGCCGCTTCGTCGCTTGGCTGGCCCCGTTCGAGAACTATGAGGACGAGGGGTATCAGATCGCTCAGGGCCTGTTTGCGCTCGGATCGGGAAGCCTTTCGGGGGCCGGACCGGGTCTCGGCCGACCGGACCTGATCCCAAACGCATCCACCGACTTCATATTCGCCGCCGTCGGAGAGGAGTTGGGATTCGCCGGATCAGTGGCCGTCCTCGCCCTGTTCGCTCTCGTGGTCACCGTGGGGCTGGGCATCTCGTTCCGAAGCAGGGACACCTTCCGCAAGCTTCTGGCGGCAGGGCTGACGTTCGTCTTCGCAGTCCAGGTGTTTCTCATCGTGGGCGGCGTTCTCCGGATCGTCCCTCTGACCGGGATCACCCTGCCGTTCATGTCATATGGCGGTTCGGCCCTGGTGGGCAACATGATCCTCGTCTCGCTCCTGGTAGCCGTCAGTCATGAGGAGGCGTCGTGAACGGCCCCATCCGTCGACTCGGCATTGGCGTCTTCGGGCTGATGGGCGTCATGCTGCTGGCGGTGACCTGGTTCCAGGTCGTGCGCGCCGACGACCTCAAGACCGACCCGCGCAATCCCCGTCCCGCCCTTACCGAACGGGGGAAGGAACGGGGTCTCATCGTCGCCGCCGACGGCACAATCGTCGCCCAGTCGATCGAAGACGTGGAGAACCGCGCCTTCATCCGCCAATACCCCGAAGGCGAAGCCTTTGCTCACACCGTTGGTTACTCCTCGTTCCTCGTCGGTGACACCGGGCTCGAGGCGGCGTACTCATCCGGTCTTCGGTCGAGGCGCGACCTCACCATCAGCGATCTCATCGGGGCAATCCTCGGTCAGGATCTCAGACCGAAGAGCCTCGAGATAACAATCGACAGCCGGCTCCAGCGAGCGGCTTTGGAGGCACTCGGTGATCGGAGCGGGGCGGTGGTCGCCCTCGACCCCCGGACGGGAGCCGTGCTGGCATCCGTGTCTACCCCCTCATTCGACCCCGAATCCTTGCTCGCCAACGACGCAGCGGTGCAGTGGGAAGCGCTGCTGATCGACCCCCGCCGGCCGCTCCTCGACAGAGGCACAAAGGAGATCTACGCACCCGGGTCGACCTTCAAGACAATCATCGCCGCCGCCGGGATCGACACCGGTCGAGTGGCCCCGGGCACAGTCTTCGACGACCCGGTCGAGTTCGACTTGCCTGGCTCGGAGGCGACCATCGCCAACTTCAGCGGGAACGTATGCAACGACGGCGTATCGGTGACTCTCCTCATCGCCTTCGTGCGGAGCTGCAATACGATCTTCGCCGACCTCGCGATCCAGCTTGGCGCAACGGACATCGGGATCACGGCGGAGGCGCTGGGGTTCAACTCCGATATCCCCTACGAGTGGACCATCCCCCAGGCCGTGTGGGACACCGAATCTCTGACCAACGACCCGGCAGCACTCGGCCAGAGCGGCATCGGGGAACGCGACGTGAGGGCCACGCCGTTGCATATGGCAATGGTTGCCGCAGCAGTCGCCAACAACGGGGTAGTGGTGAACCCCTATCTGGTCCAGCGCGTCTATGACTCCGATGGAGAAACGGTCGAAACCACCCAACTCCGGGAGATCGGGCGGGCGATGGCGCCCGAGACGGCCTCGATCCTCGCTCAGATGATGGAACGCGTGGTGACCGAAGGCACCGGTCGGCTCGCTGCCGTGCCCGGGGTTCGCGTCGCCGGGAAGACAGGAACGGCCACCGGCAGCTCAGACTTCTCCAATCCGTGGTTCATCGGTTTTGCCCCGGTCGACAACCCCAGCATCGCCATCGCAGTCTTCGTGGAAGGTACCCCGGAATCCGGTGAATCGGCCACCGGAGGATCGGTAGCCGCGCCCATCGCCGCTGCGCTCATCGAGATATGGCTGTCGTTGTCGCCATGAGTTGCATGTGTCCTCTACATACAATCTCATGAGTTGATGGAAGCTCCCTCAGAACTGACAGACCGATATCACATCACGTCCCACCTGGCGCGGGGCGGGATGGCCGACGTCTATGAGGGCAGGGACACGCTCCTGAATCGGGCCGTGGCCATCAAGGTCCTCCACTCGCAGTTCTCCTCGGACGAGGCGTTCGTGAAGCGCTTTCGCCGGGAAGCCCAGGCTGCCGCCAATCTCAGTCATCCCAACATCGTCGGAATCTACGACTGGGGTCAGGCCGAGGGCACCTACTTCATCGTCATGGAGATCATCGACGGGAGATCCCTCAGAGACGTCCTCAAATCGGAAGGCGCCATCCTGCCCCGCCGCGCCACCGAAATCGCAGCAGAAACGGCCGCAGCCTTATCGGTGGCCCATCAAGCGGGCCTTGTGCACCGCGACGTGAAGCCGGGAAACATACTCCTGGCAAAGGACGGGACCGTAAAGGTCACGGATTTCGGCATCGCCCGCGCATGGGACGACAGCCAGGAACTGACCAAGACCGGCGCCGTCATCGGCACCGCCACCTACTTCAGCCCGGAGCAGGCTCAGGGCCATCCGGCGGACGTTCGCAGCGACGTCTACTCCTTGGGGGTTGTGCTCTATGAGTCTCTCACCGGCCGGCCCCCCTTCACCGGGGACAGCCCGATGTCGGTGGCATTCCAACATGTCTCTGCCGAGGCACCACCGGCGAGCTCGCTCAACCCCGATGTGTCAGAGTCTCTCAATGCCGTGACCACAAAGGCGCTGCGAAAAGATCCGGCGGCGCGCTATCAAACCGCTGCCGAGATGCGCCAGGACCTTCTCGCCGTTCTCAAGGGCGAGGCTGTCATCGTCCCCCCGGTCATACCTGCCGCAGGGGCAGGGATGGCAGCCGCCGGGGCGGCCGACGCCGGCACGGACTCGACCCAGGTCATCGCATCGGTTCCCCCGCCGACCGTCCCGCCCGACGAGGTCTACCGCCAGTTGGAGGACGAGCCACCATCACAGATGCCGTTCATCATCACGGCGTTCGCCCTCCTCGTTGCCTTGGCGATCCTGATGTTCTTCCTCTTCCAGCTGCTCGGTGACAGCGAGGACGTCGTCGAGATGGCACCCGTGCCCAATGTGGTGAACCTGACCCAGGAGGCGGCTCTCGCACGGCTCCAGGCCGACGGTTTCACCGTGAGCGTCACTCCCGAGACCAACGACACTGTCGAGCCCGGCGTCGTCATCCGGACCGACCCCGAAGGCGGGCTCGAAGCAGAAGTGGGATCGAATATCGAAGTGTTCGTTTCGTCGGGGTCCGAGGAGTTCCCAGTGCCGCCATTGATCGGCGAAACCCTCGCCGACGCCCGCCAGGCCATCCTGGACGCAGGCTTGACCGTTGGTCAGGTCGACTTCCAACCCGACGCCGATTTCGAAGCCGATACCGTGATGGAGCAATCGCCGGCCGCCGGAGTCGAGGTCGGTACCGGAACCCCGGTCAACCTCGTGGTGTCCTCAGGACCCGAGATCATCCCCCTGCCCGATCTGACGGGGATGACCGAGCGAGACGCCGTGACCGCTCTGACCGATCTCGGCTTGAAGTTCAGCGTGACCGAAGAGTTCGACGACGAGGTGCCCGCGGGAGAGGTGATCAGCACGGAGCCTGCCGCGGGGGTCGAGGTGCTGTCGGGCGATACGATTCTCCTCGTTGTCTCGCTGGGCCTGGAACCGGTCGAAGTCCCAAACCTATTGAACCTGACCGAGGCCCAGGCAACCGCGATTCTCGAGGACCTTGGGCTCGTGATCAACGTCTCCAACAGCACTCAACCTGTCGCCGACCAGTCCCAGGACGGGCTGATCGTCGATCAGATCCCAGCGGCGGGGAACACCGCCTCCCGGGGGGACATCATCACGGTGACTCTTGGCGAGTATGTGCCACCGCCGACGACCACGACCCCGCCGCCGCCAACCACCACGACGCTCCCGCCTGGATCGACGACTGAGGGGTAACGCCTAGCGGTTGATCATGTGCCGGGCCAGTGGGTCCAGTTTCTCGTGGAGAAAGGCCTCGAGGGGGCCATCGATGCCCACCCGGTCGATGGCGACCGACATGCATCGCATCCATTCCCCGGCCTCCTCATCACCGATGGAGAATGGGGCGTGCCTCATTCTCAACCGGGGATGACCTCGCTTCTCGACGTAGAGCGAAGGACCGCCGAGCCAGCCGCTCAGGTATTCGTAGAGCTTGTCTCTCGAACCGGAGGTGTCCTTGGGCAGCATCGCCCGCAACACCGGTGACTCCTCTTCGATGATGTCGTAGAACGCCTCGACCAACTGTCGAACGGCCGCGTCGCCGCCAATCTCTTCATAGGGGGTGTCAGCGTCGCCCCACGGGTGAGCGGCAGCCGGCTTGGGACCGGGAAGCACGTTCGGGCCTAGCTACCGGTAGTTGGTTGTCATCACGAAGCCGGCGGCGATGGCGCCCAGACCTGCCACCAGGACCAGTTGATCCATCTCAAACACAAAGCGGAGCAGAACCAGTATCACCCCGATGACCATGAGCCCGGCCATGATCGCGACATACCAGGTGGGACTGGGGTCCTTGGCCTTGGCTGCTGCCTCGATAGCGGCTTTCGACTGTGGGCGGTTCTTCGGCTTGCGACGTTTCGACTCTGGCATTCAGATGCCGACAATAGTCAATCCAAAGGTCGGGAAATCCGTCGAATCGTTCTCCACATTCTGTGGAGAACGGAGTGGAAAACTACACGCGTGTAATTAGTTGTCGAACGTGGTCGGCCTGAGCCTCGTCCGATCTACCTCGACCTTGATCACGTCGCCACGGAAGTAGTGGCCTGCCGGGTCGAAGTTCTGGCGCTCCCCCATCACGGTGGAAACGTCGATGTCTGCGATTACGAGACCCTCGTCCTCGCGCACCGGCTCGACAATCCAATGACCGTCGGGCCCGGCGATTGCGGAGCCGCCGTTGTAGAGGAGCGGGTATTCGCCATCGAGAGACGCCTCCTTGAGCGGGAAGCTGTCGGGAATCGAGTCGGGAAAGAGCAGAGACCCTGCCGAGAGGACATAACAGCGCCCCTCCATGGCGATGAAGCGGGTGATGTCCTTGGTCACCCCGACCGAACCCGGCCAGGCAGCGACGTGGAGTTGAGTCCCCTGGGAGTACATGGCGTGGCGGATCGTGGGGACCCAGTTCTCCCAGCAGTTGAGCCCGGAGACCTTGAAGTCTCCCACTTGATGCACGCGGAGGCCGTTCCCGTCGCCGATCCCCCATGCCATCCGCTCGTCGAAGGTGGGCATCAGCTTGCGATGGCTGCTGAGGATCCCCTCGCTCGGATCGATCGCCACATACGACGCGTAGACGGTTCCGCCGCTGTCGCTTCGTTCCGTGATCCCGAGGTATGTGAATACGCCGTGGTCACGAACGGCCTCGACAACGTCTGTCATCTCCGGCCCGTCGATGGCGACTGCCGAGTCGAGATAGAAGGCGTATGCCTCCTTCTGATCGGGTGCGTTCCACCGTGCCCCGTCGGTGCGGGACATCCAATAGGGGTATCCCGACATGAAGGTCTCGCCGAAGGCGAGCAGGTCGACATCTTCCTCTGCCGCCTTGCCAATCCAATCGGTAACGACCTTCTTGGTGGCACCGGAATCACCCCACACCGGCGAGGTTTGGGCTGCTGCAACTCTCATGATCGGCAAGCTAGTGGTTCCACTACCCAGGCCGCCACACCGGAATCATCTCCTCACGGCAGTGCTTCGGTGGCTTGTCCTCTTGGACGTTGACCATCTTCATGGTGAGCTCCGCCCCGCACACCGAGCAGTGGTAGTCCTGGTCGACTTTGACTACGTCTTCGGGGTCGAGTTCGGGGGGAGGCGTCGACAGCATCCGGATGATGGCGACGAGGAAGATCCAGATCAGCAGGCCTCCGACAATGGCCAGGACGACGTTGAGAGCGGTCATCTGGTGTCTCCCCCCAGCGAAGCGTTGGGGGGAGTACCGGCGGAGCCGGGGAGGGGGATCCTGCCCAGACCTAAATCCTCTCGATGATCGTGGCGTTGGCCATGCCGCCGCCTTCGCACATCGTCTGGAGGCCAAACCTGGCACCGGTCCGCTCCAACTCCCAAATCATGGTGGTCATGAGACGGGCACCGGAGGCGCCGAGAGGATGGCCGAGGGCAATGGCACCGCCGTTGACATTGGTGCGCTCCCAAAGGGCCATGGGGTCGGTTCCGCCGTGCTCCATCCGCCAAGCAACGCCAACGGAGGCGAATGCCTCGTTGACCTCGAAGAGATCGATGTCGTCGATGGACAGGCCGGATCGATCGAGCGCC
>JAYEGJ010000169.1:0-4892 GCA_034658975.1 Actinomycetota bacterium | reverse complement strand
CTTCCCGCATCGAAGTCGTCGGTACTCGAAGCGATCAGGCCTTGGCTCCCCGAGAGCTTGAACAAGGCGAGCGAGGTTGGATTTCAGGAGTACGACTGGGGACTTGCCTGCGCCGTCCGTTAGTCAGTGGCCCGCCTCACGCCATTTATCGCTAGGGCACCCGCAACTACTCTCTCGAGAAGGGTTTGAGACGGACATCTGTCACCCAGATCGAGTTGTTCTTCGTCTGTATGAACAAGACACCGAGGAGGGTGACATGACATGGCAAGGAAGGCTTGCTTCCTTCGCAGTGGTCGGCTCAGTGTTGTTGGCGACCATGGACATACCGGAGGGACCGATTTCGCTGGCGGTCATCGCGGTCTTCGTTGCACTGGCCTGGCGGTTCACCGACGGGTTCTGGAAGACGGTGGCCTTTGGTTTGGTGGGAGGTGTCGTGGCCGGGGTTCTGATCATGGGTCCAGGATTCCGGCTCGCGATGAGGGTGGTGGCGATCATGGACCCGACGCGCTCTCCCGAATTCTCGGTCGGGGGCACCTTGTTCATCATTGTGGGGATCGGTGGGATCTTTGGTGGAGTAATCGCAATAGCGGGCAATCTGATCCGGAAGGCCGTTCCGGTCACATCGGTGGTCACCGGGGGCATGGTTCCGGCTGGGATTCTGATGGCGATGCTTCTAGTCGAGTCTGACTTGCGTGAGGAGTTCGTCGAATTGGGGGGAGGACCCTGGGTCAATATCCCGATGTTTTCCGTGGTCGCCATCGGTTATGGCATCGCTGCGGTGACCATCACCGACCGCCTGAAGATGCAAGCGGACCAGAGGGCAGTCACGGAGACCGAGAAGGTGCCGGCATGACCATGGACGAAGGGGGACATAGACGGAGCTGGTGGGTCATCTACACGGAGACACCCTCACACGATCTGTGCGAAAGACGACTAGTCCTTGCGTCCCGCTCCGAGCAGAATCGAGATTGAGGCGACGGCGGCGACGGTGTCCGAAGAGATCACGATCCGCGTCATCTGTTCGCCATCGATCAGCCAACCACCTTGGTCGGTGAATCCCACCACCGTCAGGTAGACGGCGATCGAGGCGACACAGGCGGCGAGGAGGACCGTGCCGAGCATCAACCCCACTCCACGTCCCCAGAGCCTGGCGCCTCCGAGATAGATGGCGGCCACAACCCAGGCGATGTCCATCGAGGACAGGAGCTGGAGAAACTGGAGGGAGATGTCGTAACGGGCTGCGGCCGACGTCGCCAGCGTCAGAAGGGCCGAGAACCCGACGGTCGCCGCTATCACCGACACAGAGCTGGCCAGCCAGGATCGCTCGATGCGGGGGAACCATGGGTGAGAAAGGAGCCGTGAAGTTTCGGCGGCATATGCGAAGGTGGCGAACTGAAGGATGGTCAGGTGAACGAGGAAGTAGACGAGGAGTCCGTCGTCACTGGCCGGAGCCGGCATCACCAGGGCGACTGCGGTCAGTGGCAGCCCGATCTGGAGGAGACGTTTGAGTCCGAGACCGAGGACTGATTCGAGAGGGTGTGAAGGGGAAGGACTGAGGCCCGTCATGCGTTCTTCCCGAGGATGAGTCCTCTCGATCTCATACTTCCGACAACCGATGGCGGGGTGTTTGCCCAACTGGCGGCAGCAGTGGTGCTGTTCGTGGCGGCCTTGTGGTTCTTCCGTTCGAATCGGGAGGCGAGATTCCTCACCGTGGGAGTTGGACTTGTCGTGCTCGGGCTCATGGGCCTCCGGGCCCTGCATTAAGCCGTTCGCCGGCTTCGATGGCGACTTCGAGCCTGTTTTCCGGTGGGGCAAGAGGACAAGACCATCTGTCGGAGTGGACGCACGAAGGGTGGTAGGCGTAGTTGAAATCCATGATCACCCGATCCCCTTCAGAGCCGAGATCGGCCCCCTTGACGGTGTCGAGCAGGTAGCGGCCACCGCCATAGGTGGCCGAACCATTGGTCGGATCGCGAAACGGGACGAACATTCCGCCTCCATAGGAGTCAAGCCAGAAGGCGCCAAGCGTCGCCGGTTCGCCGTCGACTTCGAAAAGGAGCGAGCCGACCTTCTTGAACTCCGTTGAGCCGTCGCCCGAGTGTGCGATTGCCTCGTCGACCGCCTCGAATGGTTCGAACGTGGCGACGACACGCCATCTCGCGTCGTATTCGAAGTAGGGGAGTGCGTCGAACGAGCCCTGGTCCTCGATCGGTGATTGGGGATGAGTGGAGAACAATCGGTCGCGCTCACCACGCCACCAGAGCCATGTTTCCCTACTGGGTTGACCGGTCCGCGCAGCGGCATAGGCGTCGGAGACTTGTCTCCGGTAGTCCCAGAGATCGGCGATGTCGCTCACGGAGAGGGCAACGGTAGGGCAATGGTCGCTAATTCCCTTGACGTGAGCCTGTCCCTTCGGCCAAGATGACCACCTCAACGAAAGGAGCGCCTTGATCAGGTTGCGTTACCAAGCCCCAATCACCGCAGCAGAATTCTGCCCGTGCGCCCTTTCCGCGTCGACGCCCGTGCCGAGTTCCCCCGCAGGGCGGCCCTCTGATATGTGATTCGACTCTCCAAGTCTCAACGTCACACGGCCGCCGAAATCCCGGCGGCTTTTTGTTTGCCACGCACCGCACGACATCGAGGTTTAGAAGTGAATCAACAGATCAAACAATTACAAGACAACGGACGATGTAGCAAGGAGGGGAGCCACGAGCTCTTCTTCTCCGAGAAACCGGCCGAATTGGCCCAAGCCCAGCGCATCTGTGCCCAATGTGAGGTGCGGGTGCGATGTCTCGACGTGGCCCTTCAGGAGGGGCACGAATGGGGCGTCTGGGGTGGGGTCATCTTCTGGGACGGCCAACCCTTCCATCGGCGACGGGGCCGGGGACGCCCGTCCCGATCGGATGCGAGTCTCCCGGTGGAGGCCGACAGGAGTGAACTCCTGGAGTTGGTGAAGTCAGCCTGACTAGCCGACGGCCAGCTCCCGGAGTCCTCCGGGAGTGGAAGGATGACGCATCTTGGCAAGAGCCTTGGCTTCGATCTGCCTGATGCGCTCTCTCGTCACATTGAAGTGGCGACCGACCTCGTCGAGGGTCGCCGGCTCACGGTTTCCGAGCCCGTAGCGCATCTCGATGATCGTTCTCTCACGATCGTTCAGTCGCTCCAACACGAACTTGAGATTCTCGATGTTCAACTTCGACGCAATGAGCTCGAATGGGGCGGCAGCATCGTGATCCTCGATGAAGTCACCGATGGTGGCATTGTCCTCGCCGACCGGCTCGAAGATCGAAACCGGTTCCGGGGCGACCTTTCTGGCTTCCCGGATCTTCTGGATGGTCAGGCCCGACTCCTCGGCCAATTCTTCATCAGTCGGCTTGCGTCCCAACTTCTTGGTCAGATTCGTCTCGGCCGAATGCATCTGGGTGATCGTGTCCATCATGTGCACGGGAACCCGGATCGTCCGGCTCTTGTCGGCGATGGCCCTGGTTATCGCCTGACGGATCCACCAGGTGGCATAGGTGGAGAACTTGAAACCCTTGCGATACTCGAACTTCTCGACGGCCCGGATCAGCCCGAGATTGCCTTCCTGGACGAGATCGAGGAAGGGGAGTCTTGCGTGGCCATACCGCTTGGCAATAGAGACGACGAGTCGGAGGTTTGCCCTGATGAAGTGCTGTCGGGCCTCTTCTCCACCTCTGACCAATTGACGAAGCTTGCGACGCTTGGCCGGGTCCTTCTCCGATTCGAGAGCGATGTCGGCCTTGCGGCCTGTCTCGATGGCCTTGGCGAGTCGGACCTCATCCTCCGCTGTGAGCAGGTCATAAGTGCCGATACCGTCTAGATACTGACGGATGGCTTCGTCGCTGACTTCCCGTTCGATTGACCGCTTGCCCATAACCTCACACGATTGGCGGCCAGCGTAGGAACACGCCTGGCCAGTCTTTGGCATTTGTCGATATCTCTATCGTCACTTATCCACAGGGGATTGAATAGGCACGGAGACCCAAATCCGGAATACTCTGCGGGCGCATGAGAATCAGGCACCTGGGCGTCAATAACGGGACCCCGCAACCGAGATTGGCGACCGATTGTTGATCAGGAGGTCAGTCGGGATCTGACTGTCGATCGAGGCTGGCCCGAAGATGGATGCTCATCTCGTTGGTTGCCGTTGTCTTCATCTCTTGTTCGTAGGAGAGGGTGTCGCCGCTCACTTCGAAGACTCGTGTCGAGGCGATCACTCGATCATCTCCGGCGAAGTCGGTGCTCGCCAACTCGAGTCTCCAGCCGCTGTCGGTTTGCTTCCAGGTGCCGGCCATCGTCTCGGCGCGACCGCCCTGGGCGTTGTTGATCGTCACCGTTCCGTCGGTAGAGATGCGGATCAGGCCCAATTCCCAATGTGAGGCCACCTCGCCGAATTCGCTCAACTTCCACGCCCGCTGTTGATAGTGGAGCGCCGGATGGTCGGGGCGATCCTCGATGACGGTGGTCTCCCGGTATTCGAAAGGATCGATCGTGGGGTATCCGCCAACGCCGGTACCTGCCCACGAACCAACCAGGGCCGAAACGATTGCTTGGACTTCAGGATTACGCGCCATGAGGCGAGGGTACGTGAGGAAGTAGGCGCAGTGACCGTCATTCCGTAGAATCTCAGCCGACCTCGGGCGTTTAGCTCAGTTGGCTAGAGCACTGCCCTTACAAGGCAGGGGTCGGCGGTTCGAGTCCGTCAACGCCCACTTGCGGAGTGCCTGGTCAGCCGCCTGTTCTCACGTAGGCGAGTTGCTGGGTACTACCTCCGAGCGTTCCCAGTCCGTGAGAAGTCCGTGCGACTCTCATTTCGGGCCTGGTCGAGACGCTCGGCTGCCAGGTCATCGAGGCCATCAAACAAGTGGCTG
>JAYEGJ010000168.1:0-20808 GCA_034658975.1 Actinomycetota bacterium | reverse complement strand
ACCAGGATGTCGGCCGGAGGCGGTGATCCAAAACCCGAACGGGTTCCCCCGCCCCACACCTGAACGTTCAGGCCCTTTTCCGAAGCGTGGTGGAGAACAGCGACAACGTCGTGCGGCGTCTTGGGCGCTAAAACCAGTTCCGCGGCCGGCGCACCCGCCACCTCGGTCTCGAGCCGGGAGACGTGCTGAGGGTGCTTGGTCACACCCAGGTCCCTTCGGGCACTTCACGCCTGACCCCGCCGAAGTCGAAGCACCGGGAGCCCTGAGGCAGGATCTTCGCCGGGTTGAAGATGCCCTCCGGGTCGAACACCTCCTTGAGCCGCGCCTGCGCGTCCAGGTCCAGTTCGGTGAATGCGGTACGCATCATGTTGCGCTTCTCGGCCCCGATTCCGTGCTCGCCGGAGAGGGCACCTCCGTTCTTCAGACACACGGCCACGATCTCCTCGCCGGCCCGGTACACCTTCTCCTTCATCCCCGGCACATCGGCATCGAAGGCAATCAGCGGGTGCAGGTTTCCGTCGCCCGCATGGAAGACATTCAGCAGCGTCAGGTCGTAGCGATCTGCGATCTCGTAGACCGCTCTCATCGTGTCCACGAGCTTCGTCCGGGGCACAACTGCATCGTGGAGGTAGTAGTCATTCGCCAACTGGGCGATGGCGCCGAACGCAGACTTGCGACCCTTCCACAGGAGCGCCCTGTGCTCCTCCGTCTCGGCCACCTCGACACTCTGTGCCCTGTTGGAGCGGGCGATGTCGCCGATCAACTCCGCCTGCGACTCCACGGCCTCGGTCTCACCGGTGACCTCTGCGAGCAGGACGGCTGCGGCGTCGGTGGGGAGACCGGCATGGAGCCAGTTCTCCACCGCCTCGACCATGCGTTGATCCATCAGTTCGAGAGCTGCCGGAACGAGTCCGGCGGCAATGATCTGGGAGACAGTGGCAACCGCCCCCTCCACGTCGGGGAAACCCATGAGCAGCGTTCGCACCTCAGGCTCGATGGGCACGAGACGAACCAGAACCCTGGTGACGACACCCATCGTTCCCTCCGACCCGACGATGAGGCCTTTCACGTCGAGACCGGGCGTGTCGGGAGCCTGTCCGCCGAGAATGGCGATCTCACCACCGGCGAGGACCACCTCCATGCCGAGGATGTGACTGGTGGTGCTTCCCTCGGCCAGGCAATGGGGGCCGCCGGCGTTGTTGGCCACATTGCCGCCAATGGTGCATGCCGATTGGGACGAGGGGTCGGGAGCGAAGTACAGCCCGTCGTGCTCCACCGCCTTGCTCAGATCGAGGTTGATGACCCCGGCACCCACCCAGGCCGTTCTGTTCTCGAGGTCCACGTCGATCGAGTTCATGGCCGTCGTCACCAGGACAATGCCGCCCTCGGTCGGGCTCGCTCCGGCGGTGAGGCCGGTTCCCGCTCCGCGTGCGATGATCGGGACGTGGTGACGCTCGGCGATCTGAACTACTTCGGCGACCTGGTTGACGGTGGTGGGGAGGACGACCACCGTTGCCTCGCCTCTCATCAGCGAGGCGTCCTTGCTGTACAGGTGCAGTTCGACGGGCTCCTCGAGGACGTTGTCGGCACCAACCGCGGCCTTGAGGTCATCGAACAACGTCATATCCGCAGCGTAATGCCGACTCCAAACCGTTCTGTGCGGGTTAGTTACGCGTGACGCGTAGTAAACCCGCACAGAACGGTTGTCATCGCCTTCCCCAACCCCCGCCGCCCGGGGTGAGGACCATCAAACGATCGCCCGCACCAACGTCCACCGTCACCTTGCCGGGAAGCCGCTCTCGTGTGCCGTCCTTGTGGATCAGCCAGTCTTCGCCACAGGCACCCGGCTCTCCACCCCCAAGCCCCCAGGGAGCGTTGCGGCGGCGCTCGCCCATGAGCGACAGGGTCGCGTCGCAGCCGAACTCGATCTCCCGGCTAATCCCCTCTCCGCCGCGATAGAACCCGTGCCCACCACTTTCACGGCGCAGGGTGTAGGTGGTGACCCGGAACGGGTAATGGGTGTGCAGTGCCTCGATGGGAGTGTTCTGCGTGTTCGTCATCCCTGTTTGGATTCCCGACTGCCCATCGCGATGAGGCGAGGCTCCCTGGCCGCCCGCCACGGTTTCGTAGTAGGCGAACTCGTCGTTGCCGATCAGCACGTTGTTCATGGTCCCCTGCGATGCGGCCGGCACCACGTCCGGAGCCGCCTGGGCGAGTGCGCCCAGCAGGACATCGGCAATCCGTTGGCTCGTCTCGACATTGCCCGCGGCGACAGCTGCAGGCGGTGCGGCATTGACGATGGTCCCAAGTGGTGCCCTCAGGTCCAGCGGGCGGTAGCAGCCGCCATTCGCCGGGATGGTCGGGTCGGTGGCGACACGCACGGCGTAGTACAGACAGGAGCGGGTAACGGCCTCGACCGCGTTGAAGTTGGCCTCGACCTGAGGGTCCGACCCGCCGAAGTCGGCGATCAGGGAACCGCCATCGATCGTGACGGTGACCCGAATGGCCACGTCGGCGTCGCCGAACTCCATCACGTCGGAAAAGGAATAGGAGCCGTCGGGGAGGGCCTCGAGGGCCGCAATGGTCCTGCGCTCCCCGTATCCCAACAGGGCGGCCGAGACCTCCGAGTACTTGTCCCACCCCTCCTTCTCGACCAACTCGATGAGGCGTCGGGTAGCGACTGCATTGGCTCCCATTTGGGCATCGAGATCGCCTCGACGCTCCCAGGGTGTCCGCGAGGCGCTGACAAAGGGTTGGACGAATTCCTCCAGCCACTTGCCTTCGGAAACGGCGAGCATCGGGGAGACACGATGACCCTCCTGGTCGACCGTGACGGCATGTGCCGGCATTGACCCGGGGGCCTCCCCGCCCACGTCGGCATGGTGGGCGCGGTTGGCGACCCAAGCCACGTGGCGACCACCAACAAACACCGGAGCGACGATCGTGAGATCGTTGAGGTGAGTGCCCCCGTGGAACGGGTCATTGACCGCGTACTGGTGCCCGGGCCTTGGATCGAAACCCTCGATGCACGCTTTCACCGATTCGGGCATCGAGCCCAGGTGGACGGGGATGTGCTCGGCCTGGGCAAGCATCTCTCCGTCGGAGGTGAAGACCGCCGCCGAACAGTCGGCCCTCTCCTTGATGTTGGGAGAGAGGGCTGTTCGCCTCAGCACTCCTCCCATCTCCTCGGCAACGGCCGTGAAGCGATTGCGGGCAACCTCGAGGGTGATCGGATCGATCACGGGTCGAGCAGATCCTGAATGTGCTTGGTGGCCTCCCTGAAGCTCAAGCCGGAGAGATCGTCTCGATGCCGGTTGGCGAACCGGGCGACCGCAGGCCCGTCGGTCTTGGCGTACTCGCGTAGCGCCCAGCCGATCGCCTTCCGGATGAAGAACTCCTCCTCATGCATCCGCGACGCGCAGAATCGGAAGAGGCGGCCGGGGTCGGTGTTTTCCTTCGCACCCACCTGGCAGATGATGGCCGTCCGGCGGAGCCACATATCCTCATCGTCTATCCAGGGGTCGACGGTGGACCAGACTTGTCCCGGGTAGTTGATGACGAGGGGTCGGATCATGTGGGTCGCGGCCTCGTCAACGAGATCCCACCATGCCCCTTCAACGATCATGATCTTGTAGAGAGGCAGCGAGTCGGGAACGATGAACCGCTTGTGTCTCACCGCAAGCCCCTGGGCGAGGTACTTCTCCTCGCGATGTGGAAGCGCCCAGAGGGCGAGAATCAACTCCTCGTATTGATCGCGGTCTTCCGGCGGGAACTCCTTGACCAGGTGGCGGAGGATCGGCACACGCCCTGGCTTCGGCACGCCGTAGAAGGGCATGTCCGTCTTCATGTACGCCTGCATCCCGGCTGCCTTCTCCGGGTTGGCTACCTCCGCCAATGCAGCGCTGACGTAGTCGCAGGCCTCCCTCGTCCGATCGGTCACAACACCACCTCGAGGGTTCCGTCAGCCAGGACGGTCAGGGTGCTTCCCGGCTCGATTGCGACCGCCGAGTTTGCCTCGATGACGGTCGCCGGCCCTTCGATCGTCAGTCCCGGAGGCAGTGTCGGGCGTTCCCACACGCCTGCCCGGCCGATCGGCTCGACATTTGGGGCCACTCCAGGCAGATCGGACCATCCCAGGGGAGCCTCCCCCGTGGCGACGGCTCGAAGGTTGACCAACTCCACCGGCTCATCCGGACGGTCGAACCCAAACATCCGTGCATGGGCACTCTCGAAGGCGGCACGGACGGCGGCCCATTCTGGAGCGGCGGTCACCTCCAACTCGTGTGACTGACCCTCGTATCTCATGTCGGCAGAGACGACCACCGAAAGGGGAGCGGAGGCGAAAATGCCCTCATAACGGCCGGTCGCCTCGGAGCAGACCTCGGCGGCAAGCGCGGCAAAACGCTGATCTCCCTCACTCAGCATGACGGTGCGAGCAGCATCCGATCGAGGTGAAGCCATGAGGAGCCCGAGCGCCGAAAACACCCCCGAATGGGGAGGTATCAACACCCTGCTCATGCCGAGACGCCGGGCCAGCCGCACCGCATGAAGCCCTCCGGCCCCTCCAAAGGCGACGAGGACCGCCTCTCTCGGATCGGCTCCTTCTTCGACGGAAACGGACCGAAGCGCATGCTCCATATGGCTGTCGACCACTTCGAGCATCCCATGGGCAGTCGCATCCACATCAAGACCGGCCTCCGACCCGAGGCGACCCATCGCCGCCCTGGCCGCATCGACGTCGAGACCAACAGTCCCCCCGAGGGCAAGGTCCGAGGGAATCCGGCCCGCAAGGATGTTCGCGTCCGTAACCGTTGGATCGGTGCCGCCGCGTCCATATCCGGCAGGGCCGGGAATCGAACCGGCGCTGCGCGGACCGACGCGGAGTGCTCCGCCGGGGTCGAGCCAGCCGATGCTTCCCCCTCCGGCCCCGATCGTGCGGATCGGCACCGACGGGACACGATTGACCCGGCCGGCGATGAGGTGACCGGATCCGACGGTCAGCTCTCCGTTCGATATCCGTGACACATCGGTGGAGGTTCCTCCCATGTCAAAGGAGAGAACGGTGTCATGGCCGTAATGACGGCCCAGAGCCGCGGCGGCCACGGCGCCACCCGCCGGGCCGGAGAGGACCAGTCGTCCGGCGGAGTTGGGGGCCTGAGCGAATGGAAGCAGCCCCCCGGAGGAAGTCATCACCAACCTCGAGGACATGACCAGCCGCTGGTCGAGCGTGCGCAGGTAATCCGAGACGGAAGGGGTCAGGTAGGCGGACAACACGGTGGTTGCGATCCGTTCGAACTCGCGGAACTCGGGGGATACCTCGGACGACAGCATGATCGGACCTTCGAACTGCTCACCGATGGCTGCGGCCAGCTCCCTCTCGGCGCTCGGATCGAGATAAGACTCGATCAGGCCGACCGCCACGGCGTCGGCGGTGGCCAGGACACCAGAGTCGATGTGGCTGATCCGTCTCTCCCGAGAAACGAGAGGCGGAGAGCGCAGAACCGACGAGTCGTACAGCGAGGGACGGTCCTGTCTTCCTATCTCGATCAAGTCCTCGTATCCGGCATCGGTGACTAACACCACGCCGGCTCCCCGTCCTTCGAGGAGGGCGTTGGTGGCTGCGGTCGTGCCATGGAGGAAGGTGTCATCTTCGGTCCCGTCGACGGCGTCCACCACACCATCCGACTGGTCCTTGCTCGTCGGAACTTTCGTGCCGCGGATGGTCTGACCGTCGAACTCCACCACATCGGTGAAGGTGCCGCCAACGTCGACGCCAATGATCTTCGGCATTGTTTAGTGGCCCGCCACTACGCTCGCCGTCCAATGGCTGTTCGTACCGACCCAACCCCGAATCCCAACGCGATGAAGTTCAGCGTCGGTATTTCAGTTGGTGGTCCCGGCACGTACGTCAAGGGTGCCGAGGCCACCGAGGGCTTCGTCGGTCCCATCCTCGAGATCGAAGGCGTGGCCAGCCTCTTCTTCACTGCTGACTTCGTGACCATCTCTAAGACTCCGACTGGTTCGTGGGAAACCATCGTTCCCTCGGCGACGGCGATCCTAGAGAGCCACTTCCCGGGCTGAGTTCCAGGCCCTCTCCAACGTGAGAGCTATGGGACGATCACGGTCGCCGGTCTAACCACACCGTCGGACCCTTCCACCAGCACGACGACCTTCCACCGCCCATCGATCATCTGCTCTCCACCGACGACCTGGCCGTGGCTGGCCTCAACCTGAAGTCTGATCTCTTCAGGCACTCCTGAAAGGTTCAGCGGCTGCGGCGCCCCCGGATTCGCCTTGGCAAGAACAGGTGGCAGCCCCACCACGGGCGAGCCGTCGCCACCGATCCTGATCTCCACGATTGCCGATCTGGGCGCTTGGCGAACGAAAGGACCGTCGTCTCGAGCGACCAGCGACCGTACGACCAGGCTCACCTCGAAGGTGACGGGCGCCACTTCGACGACTTCGGTGACTCCTACCCAGTCGACGAAGACCTGAACAGCGGGTGGTGCTTCGGGCAGTGGCACGCCCTGGGGAAGCATCGACCCCAGAGTCAGGGCCGACTGATCCGACCCGTCATATGAGAAGTACTCGACCGCGAACCATTCGGCGTGAGCGGCAACCGCATCCTTGAGCGACCCAGGGTCGACCGCGAAGAGGTCGGCTTCCGTTACGGCGATCGGAGCCGTCGGCGTGGTGGGCAGAGGACTGGCCGGCGCCACCGGAACGGTCGAGACGACCGGAGCAGCCGCAACAGGGGCCGTCGCCAAAGGCGCGGGGACGGGCTGGCTTCTCATGAAGGTGAAGGCGAGCGCGCCGAGAGCAACGGCCCCAGCGACCGCCATCACCACCCACTGTCTGTCATTCCCCGGTTTCTCCAGCGTCTCCCATGGGATCCGCTCGTACACCTCTTGTCGTTCCTGCTCCATAGTTGCGAACGTATGGAGTGCGGAAGGCCAGTTCAAGGGTGTCGATCCGGTCTGACGGGGAACTCTCGCTGCCCCCGCTAACGTCTCAATCCACATGGCCGCTAATCCCGATCCGAAGCCAGGACGCTGGATCCTCCCCCTCGTCATCCTCGGGATGATCGCCTTCACATTCTTTTTCGTGAAGGAACTCCCCGAGGCATCGCCGGACACCACACTCGTGGGCCAACCGTCCACCACGACCACCCTGGATGGGACCGGAACAACCGAGCCCGGTGACCCCGACGGAGACCTCGACCCCGAAACCCAGGCCTACCTCGACTCGATCGACGAGATCAACGCTTCGCTCCAACTGCTTCGAACGGAGATGGTTGCGGTCAACGACGGCTTCGACGCCGACCCGAGAGAGATCGAGTATGGCGACGCCGAGGATCGGCTCGATACACTCGTGGGAGACGTCGAAGCGCTTTCCTCTCAACTCGACGGTCTCACGGTCCCGACCGGTCTCCAGATCAACCACGACGTCCTGACCACCACGATCCGCCTCGCCGCCGGCTCGGCCGACGACGCTCTCGACGGGCTTCGCTCCTCGGACACCGGAGAACTCAGGCGAGCGGCGGTCGAAGCCTTCACCAGTGCTGCAGACGACTTCGACAACGAGGTCACCAACGCCCACAACGCGGCCCGCTCGTGAGGACGTACTAGGTACCAGCCACTAGGTACGAAGCAACCCTTCCACCGGTCCTCTTGCCCCGTACCTAGGACCGATTGTGGGGGACTGCTGCCGCAGCCCCCACAGTCGTCTTTAAATGTCGTAGTAGAGGTGGAACTCGTAGGGGTGGGGACGGAGCCTCACCGGATCGACCTCATGCTCCTCCTTGTAGGAGATCCACGAGTCGATCAGGTCCTTGGTGAACACCCCGCCCTGGAGGAGGAACTCATGGTCCTCCCTGAGCGCTGCCAAAGCCTCGTCGAGACTCCCAGGCACCGAGGGGAGACCCTGCAACTCTGCCGGCGGCAGGTCGTAGATGTCCTTGTCCACCGGCTCCGGGGGCTCGATGCGGTTCTGGATGCCGTCGAGACCGGCCATCAACATCGCGGCGAACGAGAGATAGGGGTTGGCGGCCGGGTCCGGACAGCGGAACTCGAGACGCTTCGCCGCAGGGCTTTGCGAGTACTGCGGGATCCGCACCGCTGCCGAGCGATTCCGACTCGAGTACACGAGATTGACCGGCGCCTCGTATCCCGGGACGAGCCGGTGATATGAGTTCGTGGTTGGGGCGGCAAAGGCAAGGATCGCTGCGGCGTGCTTGAGGATGCCGCCGATGTACCACCGGGCGAGGTCGGAGAGACCGGCATACCCGCTCTCGTCGAACATGAGGGTCTCACCGTCCTTCCACAGTGACTGGTGGGTGTGCATGCCCGACCCGTTGTCCTCAAAGATCGGCTTCGGCATGAAGGTGACGGACTTGCCCACCTCCCAGGCCGTGTTCTTGACGATGTACTTGTAGAGAGTCACGTTGTCGGCGGTCTTCAGAAGCGTGTCGTACTCCATGTCGATTTCGGCCTGACCGGCGGTGCCCACCTCGTGGTGCTGCACTTCGATCTTGATGCCTGCCTCCTCGAGGCGTGCGGTCATCTCCGAGCGAAGGTCCTGAAAATGGTCAGTGGGCGGTACCGGGAAGTAGCCCTCCTTGTAGCGGGGCTTGTAGCCGAGGTTGCCGCCCTCCTCGACTGCGCCGGAGTTCCATGCGCCCTCTTCGGAATCGAGGAAGTAGTAGCCGGAGTGCTGATTCTGACCGAAGCGAACATCATCGAAGATGTAGAACTCGGCCTCCGGTCCCCAATACGACGTGTCGGCGATACCGGTGCTGATTAGGTAGTCCTCCGCCTTCTTGGCGACGTAGCGAGGGTCCTTCTCGTAGGGCGAGCCGGTGATGGGGTCGTTGACGAAGCAATAGAGAATCAAGGTCTTGCGGGCCCTGAACTGATCCTCGACCGCCGTGTTGGGGTCGGGTATCAGCAGCATGTCGGACTCCTGGATGTCCTGGAATCCGCGGATCGAGGATCCGTCGAAGCCGAATCCTTCCTCAAACGATTCCTCGGTCAATCTATGGGTCGGAACAGTGAAATGCTGGACCTGACCGGGCAGGTCACAAAAGCGAAGGTCGATGAACTCGTAACCCTCATCTGCGACGAGGGACAAGACGTCGGCAGCCGTCTTACTCACGGTGGCTCCTTTCGATTGGCTTACACCACGTGATCCATGACTTTGTATTCAGAAGCAGTTGCTGGTCGGTTGCTGAAGTGTGAACGCTGTGTTTCGTGATTTCCACAGCCCACTCGCGTGCAATCAGTCGGCCTGAGACCGACGGGTTGCACGCGAGTGGTCGTGAAGCGGTTCGATCTCAATCCGCCCGACTACCGTCGCAACACGTCATGCCAGCCACCATCGTTCTCGGCGCCCAGTGGGGTGACGAAGGCAAGGGCCGTGTCGTCGACTACTTCGCGGAGAGAGCCGACTATGTGGTCCGCTTCCAGGGCGGCAACAACGCCGGGCACACCATCGTGGTCGGCGAGCAGAGGCTCGCACTCTCCCTGATCCCGTCGGGAATCCTCTACCCCGACTGCATTCCGGTCATCGCCTCGGGCACCGTCATCGACCCCAGTGTCCTTCTCGCCGAGATGGACATGGCGACCGAGAAGAACCTCGACCCTTCCCGGGTGAGGATCTCCTCCAACGCCCACCTGGTCATGCCCTATCACCGCAAGCTCGACGCCGCCATCGAGCGCTACCTGGGCAAGAACCAGATCGGGACCACGAAGAAGGGCATCGGCCCTGCATACACCGACAAATACGCCCGGTTCGGGATCAGGGTCCAGGACCTGTTCGACCCCAAGATCTTCCGAGAGAAGGTGGAGGCAGCCCTCGAGGACAAGAACAAGATCCTCCCCCGTGTCTACAACACCTTGCCCATGGAGGCCGACGAGATCGTCGAGGAATACCTCGGGTATGCCGAGCGGCTTCGTCCCCACGTGGCCGATACGTCGCTCATGCTCTGGAATGCCATCAAGGCCGGAGAAGAGGTCCTTTTCGAAGGAGCACAGGGGACGTTGCTCGACATCGACCACGGCACCTACCCCTTTGTCACCTCATCGAACCCCACCGCCGGAGGCGCGGTGGTCGGATCGGGCATCGGTCCCAAGGCAATCGATGAGATCGTTGGGGTCGCCAAGGCCTACATCTCGCGGGTGGGCACCGGGCCCTTCCCCACCGAGTTGCACGACGAGATCGGTGATCGGATGATCGAGTTAGGTGGCGAGTACGGGACCGTCACCGGCCGCCGACGACGTTGCGGCTGGCTCGACATGCTCGCCCTCCGCTACGCGGTGAGGGTGAACAGCCTCACCAAGCTCTTCCTCACCAAGCTGGACATCCTCTCCGCCTTCGACACGATCAAAGTGGCCACCGGGTACCACTCCAAGGAGGGCGACTTCGACGAGTTCCCCTCCCAGCAGTCTGTGCTCTACCACTGCGAGCCCGAATACGTGGAGTTTCCCGGTTGGGGCGAGGACATCACCGGAGTCCGCGAGTACGGCGACCTTCCCACGGAGGCGAGGGCGTACATCGAGTACATCCAGGAAGCCGCCGAAGTCCCGATCGGGTGGGTCTCGGTCGGCCCCGAGCGCTCCCAGCTCATCGAGATCTCATGAAAGTCCTGCTCATCGGGGGTGGTGGTCGTGAGCACGCCCTCGGATGGAAGCTGGCCCAGTCGCCCCGCGTCCGTGAGCTGATCTCCCTGCCCGGCAATCCCGGGCTGGCCGAACTGGGACCGGTTGTCGAAGGAATCGACGTCACCGACGTCGGAGCAATCGCCGCCATGGCCCGCGTCCACGGCGTGGATCTGGTGGTGGTGGGACCGGAAGCCCCACTTGCAGCCGGAGTGGCCGACGCGATGGCAACCCTGGGCATCCCCGTGTTCGGGCCAACCCGGGCCGCCGCCCGACTGGAGTCGTCGAAGGCCTTCGCCAAGGACGTGATGAGCCGGGCCGGGGTGCCCACCGGCGCCTCGGAGACCTTCACCGACCACAAGGCCGCACATGGCTATCTGTCCGGGTCGGAGGGCCCCTTCGTGGTCAAGGCCGATGGCCTGGCGGCGGGCAAGGGGGTGTTGGTCACCGAGTCTCGAGCCGACGCCGAGTCATGGGTCGACTACTGCCTGGAGGGCGGTTTCGGCGACGCCGGGACGTCGGTGATCATCGAGGAGCATCTCGATGGGCCCGAAGTAAGTGTCTTCGCCGTCTGCACCGAGCAGGGGGCGGTCGCCCTTGAGCCAGCCCGTGACTACAAACGGCTTCTCGAAGGTGACGAAGGACCAAATACGGGTGGCATGGGCTCCTATTCCCCGGTCGACGACCTGCCAGCAGGTCTGGTCGATCGGACGATGAGGGAGGTGATCGATCCGACCCTGACCCAGATGAGGGCCGACGGCAACCCTTTCACCGGGTTCCTATATGCCGGTCTGGTGCTCACCGACGCCGGGCCGAGGGTGCTGGAGTTCAACGTCCGTCTTGGTGACCCGGAGACCCAGGCGGTCTTGCCCCGAATGACCTCAGATCTGGTCGACGTCCTCGAAGGTGCCACCCCCGAGTGGTCGGACATGGCCACGGTCAACGTGGTGATGGCAGCAAGGGGTTATCCGACCGCACCCGAGAAGGGGGCCGTGATAAAGGGGCTGAACCGGGTGCCCGACGACGTGATCGTCTTTCATGCCGGGACCAAACGCGAGAACGGCAAGCTGCAGGTCAACGGTGGACGGGTGCTCAACCTGGTCGGGACCGGCCCATCGGTGGGCGTAGCCCGGGAGGCCGCCTACGAGGCGGCCAACGTTGTCGCCTGGCCCGGCGTGGAGTTCAGGACGGATATCGCGGGCTAGGGGGCGATACAGTCGCCGAGCATTCGTCTATCGACCTCGACACTCGTCAGTTCGAAGGTGCCGTCGACGATGGCCCCCTTCGCCTCCTCGAGACTGGGGACGATCCCCTCGACATAGCCGCCGGAGGTTACGTAGTCGACGCCGCCGTTCTCGATGCTGAGGTACACGGTGCCGACTTCGCCACTCTCGAAGAACCGAGTAATTGCCTCACCGACCCCAACACCCACCCGTTTATCGATCGATGTGAGGAGGCGATCGGTCCAGAACCGCCGCAAATCCTCAGAGAGAAACGCGTTCTCCTGGATCTGGCTGTGCTGATCTTCATCAACACCAATCGACCACAGCGTCCGACCGCTGGCCACCGCGTTCTCTGCCACCGTGTTGAAGATTCCAAAACCCGAGTCGCCGGCTGCCTGGAAGATCACGTCTGCCCCTTCGTCCAACAAGATCTGGGCTCCCCAGCCGCCGAGTGTGGGGCTGCCGAATCCACCCAGATCGAAGTCTGGAGTCAGATAGATCGCACCCACCTCGATGTCGGGATCGACGTAGGCGACTCCCTGCGCGAATCCCTCGTGAAACGGCACCATGAACGGAAGGTCCACCCCCACAACCACACCTACATGGCTGGCCTCGGTAGTAAGGGCGGCGGCAACCCCGGCGAGGTATCCGATCTCGTCGTGCCGTGAGACGATGCACGAGACGTTCGGGAGATCGGCAGGAAGACCGGGCGCCTCCTGAGTGCAGTCCATGGCGACGAACTGAGTCTCGGGATGTCGTGCGATCAGTTCGGCGACCAACGGACTCGCCCAGATGGAGATGTTCATGACGACCAGGGGTGAACCGTCCTCGATCAGCCCTTCCACGACCGGGAGTAACGCCAGGTCGTCGACCACCTCTCTGCCGGTTAATCCGTGCGCCTCCAACGCCCGGTCAAAACCGGCTCCGACCAGTGCTCCGAATCGCCCGTCGCGGGGTTCCGACCAGAGGACCACGTCCGGCGGTGGATCCGGGAGCAACGTCACGATCAGCATCGTCACGGCCGCTGCCAGCAGTGCGACGGCTCCACCGAAGTACCAGAGACGCTTTCTGGCGCTCTTTGCCAGCGATTCCTCCTTCTCGGCCTGATCCCGACGCGCCTGCTCATCGCGCCGATGCACCTCGACGGACGCCTCAATGAACCGCGCTTCCGTAGAGGTCAGCTTCAGGCTGGTTATGCCACGCCACCGGCCGAACGCCTCGAGACGCTTGCCGCGGAGCAGGTAGTCCTCGGAGCGATCAGCTCCGACCCACTCACCTGCGGCGGCATCCAACGCATAGAGCAGGTCCAGATCCTCGGAATTCTGCTCGATCCAGGTCTCTAGTTGCGGCCACTCCGAGATCAGGTATTCGTGTGCCATCTCGACCACGGCCGCACCTGAAGCGTCACGGTCGAAGGTGATCAGACGACGAGAACCAAACGCCTCGAGAACGTCCTGGAGCACGACCCGGTCGACTCCGAGATCGAGCAGGTCACGGAGCGGAACCGGACGGGCCGTGCTCATCGCGCGGCCCTTTTGGACCATGCGCATCATCAGTTGCTCGACAAGATCGCGACCGTTGGGATCTAGTTCTTCCAGAAGCTCATCTGCCCCACCGGTGAGGGCGCCGTGGAGTCCTCCGAACTCTTGATAGTGGGCGAGAGTCAGTGCCTCACCCCCACGCTCGTACAGCTCGAACAGCGTGACCTGAAGCAACGGAAGCGCCCCCGGCTCGTCGCCCATGTCGGAGATCAGCTGCGCCAGCAACCCCGGGTCGACAGACATTCCAGCGGCCCTGGCCGGTTCTACAACCGCCCGCTCGATCTCCAGCGGCGTCATCGGCTTCACACTCACGACGGAGTCCGAGAAGACCCCGGCCAAGGCCGGCATCGAGAGTGGCTTGTCGTAGTAGTCGGCGCGGAGAGTGGCGATCACCCGAAGTGGTGTTCCCTCATCGCTGATCGCCGCCGATACCAGCTCCGAGAAACGCTGGGCCGCATCTGTTTCGGCAAGAGTGAACAGCTCCTCGAACTGGTCCACAACCAGGACTACAGGACGCTTGATCTCACCAACGAGGGCCCGGCCGTCGGATTCGAACCGTCTCAGCAGGCTCGCCCGGGACCCGAAGCCGGCCCGGTCGAGAGCCCCTGCCAGTTCCCAAAGCGGGCGAGCACCGGGTTGGAAGACCACAACGGTGATGCCACGCTCCCGGAGTCGTGGGATGATACCGGCCCGGGCCGCACTCGACTTGCCACAACCTGAGGGACCAACAATCGAGACGAAGCCCGGACTGTCGTCGAGGCGATCGCAAACCTCGGCAACCAGACTCTCTCGCCCGAAGTAGACGTCGGCGTCCTCTTCCGAGAACGCTCGGAGACCACGGTACGGATTGCCCTCGGCCGCTACCTGCGGCTGAAGATTGAGCGTCGGATCCTGGAGAAGAATGCGTTCTTCGAGATCCCGAAGAGCCTCGGACGGGTCGATTCCGAGTTCCTCGGCGACCAAATCGTGATATTCGCCGTAGTGGCGGAGCGCTTCCGCCTGACGACCCGACCGATAAAGGGCGAGCATCATCAGGCGACGAGGCTCCTCTCGCAGAGGATCGGCCTCGATCGCCTTGCGGGCCAGATCCCGGGTCTCGTCGAGTTCCCTGCGGTCGAGATGGGTGCCGCCAAGAGACTCGAGAGCGTCCGATCTCAGCTCCTCGAGAGACCTGATGAAGCCCTGAGCGAATTCGTCGTAGGTGAAGTCCGCGAGTGGGGAGCCCATCCAGGAGTGAAGTGCTCTCTCAAGCTTCGGTATGCCCCCGGCCAGATCTCCGGTCCTCACCGCTGCCAGACCGTCACGGACGAGGTGCTCGAACCGCAAGGTGTCCACCGAGTCTGGAGGGGTGTTCAGCACGTAGCCGGGGGGTCGGGTCTCGATCAGGTCAGAACTGGATCCATTGGAAAGAGCCTTGCGCAGATCGGAAACATAGATCTGGACAGAGTGCTCGGCGGTACGCGGAGGATCGTCCCCCCAAACCAGATCGATGATCCGATCGGTAGGAACGATCTCATTTGCATGAAGCAAGAGAATGGCTAGGACCGCCCTTTGTTTCGGCGGTCCTAGTTCTATTTGTCCCTTGGAGGTTTCCGCCCCCAGACGTCCCAAGAGTTGGAATCTCACTGAGCTCGCAATCGTCCTCGGCATCAAACGTACCCTCCGGTGAGTATCAGGTGCCCTCTGCCACCGGAGGGTCGTTCGTTCCCTCTCCACCTACCGGTTGCTGTAGAACTCCTGCTGCGCCAGACCGGCTGCGACCAGCGCATCGAGGTGTTCGTCGACCTCGCTCCACCGTGTCGTCCAATCGGCATTGGCCGCATCGATGGCTTGCTGCTGAAGAAGTCCTGCCTCGATCCTCTTCTGAAGGAGGTAGTTCTCCTGGATTGCCTCGTACTGACCGAGGCCAGCATCGATCCGTAACTGCAACAAGGCCGCATCATTGATCGCTGCCTGCTGAAGCAGTCCGACCTGCCACAGCGAGTCGAGATTCGCACCGACTTCGGTCGCCCGGATCGTGGCCGCTTGCTGAGCCGCTGAAACGCTGCTCGCCTCGCCCACTCTCTGAATGCCGAGGGCCCCGAAGACGCCGACTGCCAGAGCTGCCACTCCAACCACGAAGTATGAACCAAGTCCTGCACTTCTCTTCTCTGTCCCGCTAGCTGTTGTCTCTCTTTGAAGAACGGTCATCGCCGTCTCCTTTCTCTTCTCTCGACGGGCTCTCCGCCTGGTGAGAAAGGTGCCGGATGACGCTCTAGAGATTCCTTTTGTCCGCTCTATTTCGGCTCTACGACCTCTTTGGCCGCTCTATTCAGTGAACAAAACACCGTCGGTTACGGTCTAGAGCCATGAGTCACAAAGTCGCGATATTGATGGGATCTGGGTCCGACCGCCCCATCATGGAGAAAGCGGAGGAAATGCTCGACAGTTTCGGCATCGAGCACGAGACGAGGGTTCTTTCCGCACACAAGACACCGGATCAGGCGATCGAATTCGCATCTACCGCCGCCGAACAGGGGTTTGAGGCGATCATCGCCGGGGCCGGCAAGGCGGCCCATCTCGCCGGAGTCATGGCAGCCAAATCGTTGCTACCGATCATTGGCGTGCCAATCAGCGCCTCGCTCGACGGGATGGATGCCCTGTTGGCGACGGTTCAGATGCCAACCGGGATACCGGTGGCCACCGTGGCGATCGATGCTGCCAACAACGCCGCTCTTCTGGCTGTGGCAATGCTGGCGATCAACGACGAGGAACTGACCGCCAAACTCGCCCAATATCGCAAGGAACTCGAGGCGAAGACCCTGGCCGGTTGAGTTTCGATACGATCGCACTGCCATGAGCGAGATTTCCCTAGACAAGCCCAACCCGCTCGACTTTCTCGACATCGATTCTCTCCTCTCCGATGAGGAGATCCTTCTTCGTGACACCGTGCGCGACTACATCGAAAAGGAGATCAACCCCAACATCGCCGACTGGTGGGAGGACGGGGAGATCCCGCACAAGGACCTGGCCAAGGCCTTTGGCGATCTCGGCATGTTCGGGATGCATCTCGAGGGTTATGGCTGCGCCGGCACGTCCAACGTGGCCTACGGGCTCGCCTGCCTCGAATTGGAGGCCGGCGACTCCGGGATTCGCTCCTTCGTTTCGGTTCAAGGCTCACTTGCGATGTTCCCCATCTGGAAGTTCGGCTCCGAGGAGCAGAAGCAGACCTGGCTTCCCCCGATGGCATCGGGTGAGGTCATCGGCTCATTCGGTCTGACCGAGGCCGATGCTGGGTCGGACCCCTCTGGCATGCGAACTCATGCCCGCCGTGACGGGTCGGATTGGATCATCAACGGATCCAAGATGTGGATCACCAACGGGACTATTTCGGACATCGCCATCGTCTGGGCACGAACCGACGACGGGATGCGGGGGTTCATCGTGCCCACCGACACTCCCGGGTTCTCCGCACCCAAGATCGAGAGGAAGGCGTCGCTCCGGGCGTCGGTCACGTCCGAACTCCTCCTCGACGACGTTCGTGTCCCCGACGAGTTCATGCTCCCCAATGTCTCTTCGATGCGCGGCCCGCTGTCGTGTCTCAACGAAGCGCGATTTGGCATCGCCTTCGGTGCCATCGGAGCGGCACGCTCCTGCTACGAGACTGCCCTCGCCTACTCGAAGGAGCGGGTGCAGTTCGAGGTTCCGATCGCCTCGTTCCAACTGACCCAACAGAAGCTGGTGGAGATGATGGTGGCGGTCAATCGCGGAACCCTTCTCGCCCTGCATCTGGGCCGCATGAAGGACGACGGCACGATCACACCCGAGCAGATCTCCTTCGGGAAGTTCGACAACGTGCGCAACTCGTTGGACGTCGCCAGAACGGCACGAAGCATTCTCGGGGCCAACGGAATCACCCTCGAGTACCCGGTCTTCCGCCACATGGCCAACCTCGAGACGGTTTACACCTATGAGGGCACCAACGAGATCCACACCCTGGTTATGGGTCAGGCGATCACCGGGCTCAGCGCCTTCTCCTGACCGTTCTGGGGAGGTTTTTGCACGCCTGACGTGGAATTACCTACCCAGAAAGGCTTTCAGTCGAAGCGGACCGACCGCTTGGAGAGGCCGAACCAGAAACCCTCAATGACGGTCTGACTGGACTGAAGCGTTTCGACGCTCGCACCCAGAGCCACGAACAACGGGGCGAAGTGCTCGGTGGTCGGGTGAGCGAGGGCATGGGCAGGGGCCTTGTGTTGGAAGTCGACCAAGGCATCAACCTCGCCGGCTGATAGCGACTCCGCCAGCCAATGATCGAACTCGGACGACCAAAAGGGAACGTGGCTGTTGGTCGGATCCATCTCCCGCAGGTTGTGGGTAGAGAAGCCACTGCCGATTATGAGCACTCCTTCATCCCTCAATGGGGCGAGGCGACGACCCACGTCGAGAAGGAACGCAGGATCCACCGTCGGCATCGATATCTGAAGCACGGGGATATCCGCCTCGGGGTACATCTCCACCAGCGGCACGTATGCGCCGTGGTCTAACCCCCGTTCTGGCTCATCGATGACAGCCTCCTCTCGGCCTCCGAGAAGCCTCCGGACCCGATCGGCGAGCTGCGGGGCGCCGGGCGCCGCGTACTCCACCTGGTAGTAGCGGTCGGGAAATCCCCAGAAGTCATAGAGCAAGGGCACGGTTCGGGTTGACCCGATCGTCAGCGGCGCCCGCTCCCAATGCGCCGACACGACAAGGATCGCCTTTGGCCGGGCCATCCCGGCCGCAAGGTCTGCCAACTCCCTGGTCCAAACCGGATCATCGGCCAGCGGCGGGGCGCCGTGGCTCAGAAAGATGACCGGTGAGCGAGATTGCTGGGTGGTCATGATGAGATACAACCCGACGAGTGCGTCGCTAATCCGACTTTCTGAACGGCGCAGAGTCGGTATACCGAATCTACAGCATTAGGAAAGCGGATAGGTCGCCGTTGTCGACGATTTCGATGTCGGTCATGCCCTTCCACCCCGCCACCAGCTCCAGTTCCTCGCGAAGGGCGCTACCAACGACCCGAAGATCGACTCCAGGCTCGCCGAACGCACCCTTGACCCGCAAGACTCCCGCCTGCCGGTCCGTCTTGAGGTCGACCCGTGCGACCAGATCGCCGTCCATGAGGAACGGGAGCACGTAGTACCCGTAGACCCGCTTCGCCTCTGGTACGTAGATCTCGATCCGGTAGTGGAAATCCCAGAGACGCTCGACGCGGGGCCGGTACCAGATCAGGTTGTCGAAGGGTGAGAGCAGTGCCGTCCCACGGGCAGTCCGGGGCAGCGACGTCTCCGGATGGAGAAAGCCGGGACGATCCCATCCCTCGACCTCGACCTCGACGAGATCGCCACGGTCAACGAGCTGTGCCACCAGCGGGCGAGCCTGAGGCATCCGGATCCGGTAGTAGTCACCCAGGTCATCGGCGGTCGCTACTCCCATATGCCGGGCAGCCTGGAGGAGTAGGGCTCGCTGTGCCTCCTCGCGGCTCGGACCGGGAGCGTCGAGGTGCTCACGCGCGATCACCCGTTCCGGTACGTCGTACATGCGGGTGAAGTTGGGACGGTGGGCGGTCGTGATTCTCCCTTGGAGAAACAGGGCCTCCAGGGCCACCTTTCCATGGGACCAGTTCCACATCGTTCGACCGATCCGCTCCCCGGCGTCTTCGAGTTCCTTGGTCTGGAGCGGGCCTCTGTCCTCAACCTGGGAGAGGACCGCGTCGATGTACCCGGGCTGCTCATTCTCGAGGCGCTTCATGGCCTTCCAACTGAGCTCCTGATCCATTCGCCAGCGGAACAGCCGGTGTTGATCGGATGGGATCAGCGAGGCCTCGTGACCCCAGTACTCGAACAGCTCGCCGGACCGCCACAACCAGGTGTCGAGGGCGTCACGGTCGTAGGGGCCGATTCGCGAGAAGAAGGGCATGAAATGAGCCCGGCTGAAAACGTTGACGGAGTCCAGTTGGATGAGACCCACCGCATCGACCACCTTGCGGAAGTGCCGCGAGTCCACTCTTCCGGTGGCGCGGCCGCCGTTGAACCCCTGAGCGCCAAGGGCATATCTGCGGGCCTGGTCCTGGGTGACGCGTCGCATCGAACAGCGACGGTAACGGGCATGGCATCATCAGGCCCGTGATCGAGAGATACACCCTCCCCGAGATGGGCCAGATCTGGTCGGAGCAGCGCAAGCTAGAAGCCTGGAAAGACGTCGAAGTAATGGCACTCGAGGCGTGGGAGAAGCTTGGCAGGGTTCCGCCCGGTGTTGCCGGCTCGGCCCGGGCAGCCGACTGCCCGACGCCCCAAGAAGTAGTCGAGCGGGAGGCGATCACCAATCACGACCTCGCCGCCTTCGTCGACATCCTCGGCTCCAACGCCGGCACCGAGGCCGCCGGCTGGATCCACTACGGATTGACCTCATCGGATGTCCTCGACACTGCCGGGGGCCTGATACTCAAGGACTCCGCCGACCTTCTTCTCGCTGCCTTATCGGATCTATTTGACGTCGTGAAAGCCAAGGCATTCGAGCATCGTCGCACTCCAATGATCGGCCGCACCCACGGGATATGGGCCGAGGCGACCACTTTTGGGTTGAAGCTCGCCGGGTGGGCTTTCGAACTGGAGCGGGACTACCGACGACTGCGCGACGCCCGTGAAGCCGTCGCCGTAGGCAAGATCTCGGGAGCCGTCGGCACCTACGCCCACGTGCCTCCCGACGTAGAAGCCCATGTCTGTGGAAGTCTCGGCATCTCCACCGAGCCCGCCTCCACCCAGGTAACGGCGCGCGATCGGCATGCCCAGTATCTGACAACCCTTGCCATCATCGGAGCCTCGATCGAGCGTATGGCCACCGAGATCCGGCACCTCCAGCGTTCCGAGGTTGGCGAAGCGCGGGAGAGTTTCGGAAAGGGCCAGAAGGGGTCTTCGGCGATGCCCCACAAGCGGAACCCCATCCTGTCGGAGCGAATGACAGGGATGGCCCGGCTGCTTCGCGGCTACGCACAGGTGGGCCTCGAGAACGTTGCCCTGTGGCACGAGCGGGACATCTCGCACTCCTCCGCGGAGCGGGTGGTGCTCCCCGACGCGTCCATTGCCCTCCACTACATGCTGGTGAGATTCGCTGGCCTCGTGGACAACCTGGTCGTGGACGACGAGCGCATGGCGGCGAACCTGGAGTCGACCAAGGGGCTGGTGTTCAGCCAGGCCGTCCTGCTCGCCCTCGTGGAGCAAGGTCTCACCAGGGATGACGCCTACCGGGTCGTGCAACGCAACGCCATGGCAGCCTGGGATGGCAAGGGCCAGCTAATGGACCTGCTGGCCACCGATCCCGAGGTTCAGCTGACCACTGAGAGACTCGACGACTGTTTCTCACTCGAGC
>JAYEGJ010000167.1:0-4905 GCA_034658975.1 Actinomycetota bacterium | reverse complement strand
CCCGGTTCCAGCTCGAACAGATCTCGGGCATCGATGTGACGGCGGCCAAGTCGGAGATGCTGGCACAGGTCGAGGATGAGGCGAGACGCGAGGCGATGATCGTTGTCCGCGACCTCGAGATCAAGGCCCGCGAAGAGGCCGATCGCAGGGCCCGGAGAATTCTTGCCACGGCGATACAGCGCCTTGCCTCCGAGGTTGTCACCGAGTCGACCGTTTCGGTGGTGCAATTGCCGTCGGACGAGATGAAAGGCCGAATCATTGGTCGTGAAGGCCGCAACATCCGTCATCTGGAGTCGGTTACCGGCACAAGCCTGATTGTCGACGACACTCCCGAAGCCGTTTCGGTCAGCTCTTTCGACCCGGTGCGACGCGAGATCGCACGAATCACCCTCGAGAAACTTGTCGCCGACGGACGCATCCATCCCGCCTCCATCGAGGAGGCTCACGAGAAGGCGAAGGCCGAGATCGAACAGAGCATTCGTGACGCCGGCGAGTGGGCTCTGGTCGAGGTGGGCGTGTCGAGGATGCACCCTGAGTTGATCACGCTGATGGGGCGGTTGAAGTATCGGACCTCTTACGGACAGAACGTGCTCAACCACCTGGTCGAGACGGCTCATGTCGCCTCGATGCTTGCTTCAGAACTCGGGATCGACCCGGCCCCGGTCAAGCGTGCCGCTCTTCTCCATGACATCGGCAAGGCAGTGACCCATGAGATCGAGGGGTCACATGCTCTGATCGGCGCCGAGATCGCCCGTCGATTCGAGGAGGACCCTGCTGTCGTCCACGGCATCGAAGCTCATCACAATGAGGTCGAGCCCCGAACGGTCCTGGCTGTGATAGTCCAGGCGGCCGACACCGTTTCGGCGGCCCGTCCCGGCGCCCGCAGGGAGACACTCGAAGGCTATGTCAAGCGTCTCGAGAAGCTGGAGAACATCGCCCTCGAATTCGCCGGTGTCGACGAGGTGTTCGCACTTCAAGCAGGCCGGGAAGTGAGAGTCATCGTCGATCCGGGAGGCATCACGGATCTCGAGGCGAGGGAGCTTTCCCGCGCCATCGCCCGTAGACTCGAAGAGGACCTTCAGTATCCGGGTCAGATCCAAGTGACGGTGATCCGGGAGTTCAGGGCAACGGATTACGCCCGCTGAGGTTCACCAACCTCATGACTCAAGTTCTTCTCCCAGAGCCGACAGTACGCGAGCAGTCGCGACGCCCCGCGACGCGTGCGGGCAAGCGCTACTTCATCCGGACCTTCGGCTGTCAGATGAACGAGCACGACTCCGAAAGGATCGCCGGTCTCTTCGCCGTTGATGGCATGACGCTCGCTCCCAGTCTCGAAGCAGCCGACGTCGTCTACATCAACACCTGCACCATCCGTGCCAACGCCGACAACCGTCTCTATGGCAACCTCGGGATGCTCAAGCCGCTCAAGGACGCCAACCCCGAGATGATGCTCATCGTGGGCGGCTGTGCCGCTCAGAAGGACCGTGATCTCATTCGTGAGCGAGCTCCGTGGGTCGATGTGGTGATGGGAACCCACAATCTCGATCGGGTGCTGGATCTGATTGATCACGCCGAACACTGGGGACCGATCACCGAAGTCGTCGATGAGTTGCAGGCCATGCCCTCGTCGCTACCGGTCAAACGTGAGTTGGAACATTCGGCATGGGTGACCATTCAGGTCGGCTGCAACAACTCCTGCACTTTTTGCATCGTGCCATCGGTGAGAGGTGTGGAGGTGTCGAGGAGGCCCGGCGATGTCGTGCGCGAGATCGAACGACTGAGCGCCGACGGTGTGGTCGAGGTGACGCTGCTGGGTCAGAACGTTGACACCTATGGCCGTGACCTCGCGATCGACGGGCGTCGCCGGCCTATCTTCGGCGACCTCCTGCGTCGCGTCGGTGATGTGGAGGGGATCAGCAGAGTGAGGTTCACCAGCCCCCATCCCAACGACTTCCGCTCCGACGTTGCCGAAGCAATGGCCGAGACACCGGCGGTATGTGAGCACCTTCACTTTCCCCTCCAGTCGGGATCTGATCAGATTCTTCGGGCGATGCACCGCGGCTACAACCGGAACAAGTACATGGAGCGTCTCGCCATGGCGAGGGAGACGATCCCCGGGTTAGCGGTCTCCACCGACATCATCGTGGGCTTCCCCGGCGAAACCGACGAAGACTTCGAGATGACAATGGACGTGATCAACGAGGCCAGGTTCGACCAGGCATTCATGTTTATCTTCTCGACTCGACCTGGCACTGCTGCGGCCGAGATGACCGATCAATTCGTGCCCGAGGAGGTCATCCAGGAGAGGTTCGGTCGTCTGATCGAAACCCAGAATCGGATCGTCGGCGAGCGAAACGCGGAGATGGTCGGACAGATTGTCGAGGTTCTCTCCGAGGGGCCTTCCAAGAAACGTGCCGATGTCGCCACTACGCGGACCAGGACGAGCAAGCTGGTCCATGTGGACGACGAGGTGGCGGCGGGGACATTCCTCAACGTGAAGATCGAGTCGGCCGCCCAGCATCACCTGATGGGGACTCCGGTCTGAGCAGACTCCTGGCCATCCTCGGTCCGACTGCCTCGGGGAAGACCGATGTGACCGTTGCTCTGGCGCAGCGGATCGGCGCCGAGGTGATTTCCGTCGACTCGATGCAGGTCTATCGGGGGATGAACATCGGGACCGCCAAGCCGACCACCATCGAAAGGCGGGGTGTGGTCCATCACATGGTGGACATCGTCGAGCCCGACGTTGATTACTCGGTCGCCGACTTCCGGGTGGCCGGCCGGAAGATCATCGAAGCCGCAGATGGCCCTCTGATCATCAGCGGCGGATCCGGCCTCCACTTCAGGGCACTGGTCGATCCGATGACCTTCGCACCGACAGATGCCGAACTGCGAGCCGAGCTCGAGGCGGCCGACGGTGACGACTTGGTCCGCGAGCTACAAGATGCAGACCCCCAGGCGTCGCTTCACGTAGACCTGGCCAACAACCGTCGCGTGGTCAGGGCCGTTGAGATTCTTCGAATCACCGGTGAGACCCCGTCGGGCCGTGCGGCGTCGGCGGAAGCTGAGGATGTTCGACGCTACAAACCCGAACTCGAGTTCACCGCCATCGGACTCGATCCCGGGTCGGATCTGGAGCAGAGGGTGAGCACCCGTCTCGATGAGATGCGAAGAGGAGGGTTGGTTCAGGAGGTTCGCGGCCTTGTGGGTCGCATGGGGAGAACCGCGAGTGGCGCCGTCGGGTACAGGGAGATCCTCGACCATCTCGGGGGGCGATCGAGCGAGGACGAAGCATTCAAGGCCATCGGCCGCAACACGAGAAGGCTGGCCAAGAAGCAGAGAACCTGGTTTCAGCGTGACCCCCGGATTCGATGGATACCCTGGTTTGAGGAATCCGAACAACGCACCGAACGTGCGATGGAGGCGTTGAGTTGAAGAACATCGTGTTCACCAAGATGCAGGGGCTGGGTAACGACTTCGTGGTCCTCGAGGGCCCGATGCAGTTGACGCCCGAAGAGACCGCCGAATTGTGCGACCGGCGTTTTGGCATCGGCGCCGACGGTGTCCTCATCGTCACCAATATCGATCCGATACGGATGGAATACATGAATGCCGACGGGAGTCCCGCTGAGATGTGCGGCAACGGGCTTCGTTGCGTCGCCCGCTATGCGTACGACCGGGGTTGGTCGGCGGATCGAAACTTCATGATCCAAACGCCGATGGGCACCAGGGGAGTGAAGGTGCTCGAGTCAGACGTCGAAGTCGAACTCGGGCGAACGTCGGTTACCGGGCACACCGAGATCGACGGCGACAGGTATCACCTGATCGACGTGGGCAACCCCCATGCCGTGGTGATCGTCGACGATCCAGCAGATGTCGACGTTGCGTGCATCGGGGCCTCCGTGTCGTCTGACGATGCCTTCGATGCCGGCACCAACGTCGAGTTCGTGGCGATTTCGGATGACAAGGTCGAAATGCGTGTTTGGGAGCGCGGTGTTGGCGAGACACTGGCCTGCGGCACGGGCATGGTCGCTTCGGCCTTCGTTGCCACCAAGACACACCAGTTGGAAAGCCCGATAACGGTCGCCGCTCCGGGGGGAGAGGGCCAGGTCAGTTTTAGGGACGGTGTGGCCTGGTTGAGGGGCCCGGCCGACTATGTGTTCAGGGGTAGCGTCGGAGGACGCTGACGACCTTCCCGATCAACTCGATCCCGTCGGTGAAGACCATCGGCTCGTAGGCCGGGTTCTCAGAGATCAGGATCACCTTTCCGTCCTTGCGGCTGAGCCGCTTGACGGTTGCTTCCTCGCCGTCGATCAGGACGGCCACGATCTCACCATCCCGTGCGTCGGGCTGCTTGTGGACGGCGACCAGGTCACCCTCATGAATCCCGGCATCGATCATGGAGTCACCCTTGACCTCGAGGAGGAAGACGGGGCCCTCGCCGACCAGTTCGGTCGGCAGGGGCATCACCTCATCGACCTGCTCGGCGGCGAGGATCGGCGTTCCGGCAGCGATTCGGCCGAGGACGGGGATGTCCCGCACCCGCCGGTCGGCGACCGGGGCTGCCTCGCGTGCATCGTCGAGCACGACGATGGCCCGTGGTTTGGTGGGGTCTTTCCTGATGGCTCCGGCCGCAACGAGTGAATTGAGGTGGGAGTGCACGGTAGAAGGGGAGTTGAGTCCCACGGCCTCGCCGATCTCCCGAACCGATGGCGGATATCCCCGGGTGTTGACGGTCTCTCTTATGTAGTCCAGAACCTGCTGTTGACGCTCGGTGAGCACCTGACTCCTCCTCGAACTGATGTTCGTATAACTCTACACCAAACGTCTGTTCGATTGGAACATTTCTCCCCCCAGGAGCGCAGCGACGTTGGGGGAGGTGCCCCGCAAGGGGCGGAGGGGGTG
>JAYEGJ010000166.1:0-5067 GCA_034658975.1 Actinomycetota bacterium | reverse complement strand
AGAGTTGTCGGTGACGTGCGGACGGTGGACCTGGCAGCCAAGCCCTCCAAGCCCACGGAGAGTCCGAGGCGCGGAGATCCCCCTATCTTGCCAACAATGAAAAGCCCCCCTTCGGGGGCTTTTCTAAATCCGGACCCTCTGCTGCAACGGGTTCGCTGTGGCACGGCACGTGGTTATCGGCGACTTCTAGATGGGCGCCAAAACAAGATGGGGCCTCCCAACGGCCCCACCACAAAGAAAGCCCCCCCCACGCGGGGGCTTTCTTTCAATCTAGCCGACGAGTTCCGTGAGCTCGTCGAGGTGACCGACGTCGATCTTGACGCCGGGGCCCATCGTCGAGGACACGGTCAGCGCCTTCATGTATCGACCTTTGGCTCCGGCCGGCTTGGCCCTCTCGACCTCCGCGGTGAGCGAGGCGAGATTCCCCACGAGCTGATCGAGACCAAACGAGACCTTGCCGACGGGCACGTGGACGTTTCCGTAGCGATCGTTGCGATATTCGATCTTCCCGGCCTTGAACTCGGTCACCGTCTTGCCGACGTCCTTGGTGACGGTCCCGGCCTTCGGGTTGGGCATCAGGCCTCGAGGACCGAGCACACGTCCGAGCTTGCCGACCTCGGCCATCATGTCGGGGGTTGCGATGGCAACGTCGAAGTCGAGATCCCGGCCACCTTGGATCGCCTCGACGAGTTCGGAACCGCCGACGATGTCGGCACCGGCCTCGGTGGCTTCCTTCTCCTTGTCAGCGGGGCAGAAGACGGCAACCTTGACGTCCTTGCCGGTGCCGTGAGGGAGCGAAACGGTCCCTCGCACCAACTGGTCGGCCTTCTTGGGATCGATGCCCAACGAGAAGACGACCTCGACGGTCTCATCGAACTTGGCCGATGAGAGGGTCTTGACGAGTTCGAGTGCTTCTTGAGCGGGATAGGGGGTGGTCTTGTCGTACCGCTGGGATGCCTCGCGGTACTTCTTGCCTTGTGCCATGTTTTCTCCTTGTGGTCCAGTCGGCCTCTCGGCCTCCCACCTAGACGCCCTGGCGGGCGTTTCTTACGTTCCTTGTCAACCCTCGACGGTGATCCCCATCGAGCGTGCTGTTCCTTCCACGACCTTCATGGCGCCTTCGATGTCGATGGCGTTGAGGTCGGGCATCTTGATCTCGGCGATCTCTTTGACCTGAGCCTTGGTCACCGAGCCAACCTTTTCCTTGTTGGGCTCGCCGGAACCCTTCTCGACCCGGGCCGCCTGACGCAGTAGAGCAGCCGCGGGCGGGGTCTTCGTGATGAAGGTGAACGAGCGATCCTCGAAGATCGAGATCTCGACCGGGATGATCTGACCGCGCTGGCTTCCGGTGGCGTCGTTGTACGCCTTGACGAAGTCCATGAGGTTGACCCCGTGGGGGCCGAGTGCGGTACCCACCGGGGGGGCCGGTGTGGCCTGCCCCGCGGGCAGCTGAAGCTTGAGGGTTGTTACGAGTTTCTTCCTAGCCATTCCTGGTTCCTGTTAGTTCTTCTGAATGTCCGCGAAACCGAGTTCGACCGGCGTGTCACGTCCAAAGATGTTGACGAGCACAACGACCTTCTGCTGGTCGATGTTGATCTCTTCGATGACCCCGTTGAAGTCTGCGAATGGGCCGGTGCCGACACGGACCTGCTCGCCCACTTCCCATTCGGGCCTGAAGCGTGGCTTGGCCTTTTCCTGTTCCTCCTGGACACCGAGGAAACGCTCGACCTCGCGACGGGATAGAGGGGTTGGCTTCTGGGCGTTCCCCGCAACGAATCCGGTGACGCCGGGGGTGTTCCGTACGGCGTACCAGGAGTCGTCGTCGAGAGACATCCTCACGAGGATGTAGCCGGGGAAGACCTTCTTGGGAACGGTGACCTTCTTGCCGCCCTTGAACTCCACGACGTCTTCCATGGGAATGTGGACTTCGAAGATGCGGTCGCCCATGTGCATCGACTGGATGCGGGTCTCGAGGTTGGCCTTGACCTTGTTCTCGTAGCCGGAGTACGAGTGGATGACGTACCAGTCGCCGGGCAGGTCAAAGGGACTGACCGGTGGTGGCGCCGCTACGGCCTCCTCGCCCTCGTCGGCCTCGACTTCCTCGTCGGCCTCGGTGGTCTCGACCATCTCGCTCACGTGGACCTCAATTCGACGAGCCACAGAACGAACTGCTTGGAGACGACGTCGAGCCCGAAGATCACACCGGTCAGGACGGCGGAGGTGATGACGGTGACCGTGGTGAAGGCGATCATCTGATCACGGGTCGGCCAGGTGACTTTTCTCATCTCCTGACGGACTTCGTGGAAGTACTGACGGATACGGGTGAACAAGCCCGTCCGCTCCTTGGGAGCCTGGGTCTTTGACTGCATAGCCGAGGCCTTCTTCTGGGCCTTGGATCCGCCTTCTTCTTTCTTCTTCCGACGCTCCTCACGTTCCTGGAGCCGCCGCATCTCTCGGTTCATGTTTAGTTCCTATGGACGTTCTTAAGTCTGGCAGGGGTGGAGGGACTCGAACCCGCAACCTCCGGTTTTGGAGACCGGCGCTCTAGCCAATTAGAGCTACACCCCTAAGGGTTTCGCAGGTTGCACAAGTATACGGGCAAGCCTGGCTCTGTGGAAACTCGCCCCCGAGGAGGGAAAAAGGCGAATCGAGAACCGGAATCGCGGGCACGCAACAAAGGCTTCGCCGATCCGCGGTGGCTCACGTAGACGCGAAGAAACCCCGAGGGAGCGTTGACCGAAGTCATCACCCTCTCGGGGTTTTCGACCCGTCTGGTGCTCCGGCCCTAGAGCCGGTCCGCCAGTCGGGTACCGAAGTCACCTCTCGGTCACTTCCGCCCCGGTTTGAGGTTGCCCTCACCCCGGTATTTGGAAACGTATCCAGGTTGACGGCCGTTGCCAAGCCGATTCGCTCATGAGATTTCGCGACTTCTCGCCGACAGTCCCCATTCAGTGTCGTGTCAGGCGCCGACGGGTTCGATCGGAAGGAGACGTGAGTCCTCGAGTGCCGCGCTGCGATGGCCGAGTCCGGCCCGGTATGCCTGATTCTCTGCCATCCCCATGAAGGCCGCCACGTTTCCGTACTCGACCATCATCACCATGTCCCACCGCTCCCCGGTGGGGCCGATCAGATAGAAACCACCCTTTCCCAAGAACGCGACCCGGCCTCCGGCCTCCTCCAGGAATGGTCTGGTGTGCTCGGCGTACCGGTCGTACGCCTCCCGACCGGTTATCGGGGTTGGAGGAGCCAGTTCGGGGTAGGTCCGATAGTCGGCCTGGTCCCGGAATCTGAGGAGGTTCAGCATCGTGACCGGACCGTCAAGCCCTCGTTGCGCGAATAGCTGGCCTGTCTCTGGGGTGGGTTCGAGGAACATCAGGCAACAGTATCCCCTCGCAACTACACGCGCCGCCATGTTCGGCCTCTGAGTGGGTCTCGAACGACCTGTCGCATCCTCCGGTATCGTCGGAGTTATGGAGGATTCGTGAAGTCAACAACCATCACCAGAACATTCCCGATGACACAGAAGGCGTGTTGGGACCTCATCACCAACATCGTCGACTACCCGCGCCTGATCGACTCCTACGAAGCCGTCGAGGTCACAACCGAGACCCATGAAGGGCAAGGCGCCCGATGGAAACAGACCCGCAAGGTGTTCGGCCGGTCTCACTCCCAAGACCTCGAGATCATCGAATGGGACCCGGACCGGTCTCTGACCCACGAGGCGCATGAAGGCGGCACCACCTATCAGACCCGATATGTCATGAGCCCATCTGAATCCGGCGAAGGCACCTCGGTGGAGATGACATTCACAGTCGAAGCCAATGGGGTGTTCGGGCGGATGGTGCTCGCTGCTTTCGGAGAGCGGCTGGTCCGAAGCACGGGCGTTCAGATGGACCGTGACCTCGCTGACCTCAGCAAATCGGCTATTACGTAACGGAGGGATGCCTCACTCAGCAGTCGAGGGCACGGAGGGCAATGTCGACGTGCAGCTTGGCGTGACCCGCGTACTCATGCGCCTCGTCCAGCGAGTCTGACCCCAGGGTGAATGTTGCCCAGCCGACGATGCGCATCGGGTGGCTTGGGAGTGTTGGCATGGTGTTGTTGTTTGGCAGCCACTCGTCGATAGCAGTCAGCATCGCCTCCCACTCCGCCCCGGGGTCGGTCCAGGTGCCTCCGAGAACATCGCGCGCAACGCATTCGTTCGCCGCCAGCGGGGTAGCAAGTCCGGCCGGCGTCCCGTCCAGTCCGGGGAGCACGCCAACGGTCGACTCTCCGCTGATAACGCCATCGCCGTTTCGATCTCCGTAGCCAGGTCCGTTCGGTCCGACGACCAGGTTCGCAGCGGTTTCGGCCGCCATATGAGCCTCCTCAACCGATATGGAACCTCGCCAAACGGCAACCGCCTCGTCGATGACGCCGATCCGTTCAGAAAACGACATGGCGGCCGATCCGACGCCAATGGTTGAGTCAGAACCCTCTTCTGCAACGGAAGCAGGCACGGTCTGATCGGCGCGACCTGTCGTCGAGGCACCGCCGCAGGAAGCAAGGAAGACCATGGCAGCTGCTGCCCAAATGGCGGGCTTGGGTATTGGCATGTCGGGTTCCACCTTGGCACTCGACTCTCTCTATCGAATTCGAAGCAGCCGCTCCTAGCGACCGGCGACATGGACCGACGCCTTCTGATGCACCGCTCGACTGCTCAGGAGTAGGTTGCGTCGAGTAAGTCCGGGGCGATGCGAGATGTCGAGGCCGTTCCCAGATCTCGGAATCTTTGGGCCCTCATAGGCATTGAACTATCAGGGCCCGGCGAGAGATCGGGCACCTGCGGAGAACAAGGAGGAAACGGTGGACTTCGATGCGACAAACACAGCAGTGGTGGTCATAGACCCACAGAACGACTTTCTGAGCCCGGAGGGAGTGACCTGGGAACTGGTAGGCGAGAGCGTCACGGAGAATCATACGGTCCAGCATCTGGAGCAACTTATGAAGGCAGCCAAACAGGCCGGATACCAGCTGTTCGTCTCCCCCCACTACTACTACCCGACAGATCAGGGATGGCAGTTCGGC
>JAYEGJ010000165.1:0-21618 GCA_034658975.1 Actinomycetota bacterium | reverse complement strand
CGACGTGGGAGGTCCCATAAACGATGGTTTTCGCTTCACGAACATCGATCTTCCCGGTGTTGAGAGCCTCCCAGACCTGGGGGAGGCGTTCCCACAGGTCGGTGGCGAAACCCAACTCCGATTCAGCAGCACGACGGGTCAAGGTCAGTGCGGCTCGTATCTCGTCGGAGGCGTACTCAAACGCCTCCTCGGTTCGTCCCATCTCGGCGTCGGCCCGATACGAGACTTCGACCATGTCAGCAGCCAGTTCCGCCTGATCATGAGCCACCTGACGGTTACGGGCCTTCATGATCCGGACCGTGTCAAACCCCGACAAGCTCGACCGGTCGACACTCGAAAGGACCGCCGCCAGCCGAGGACCCGGCTCCCAGGTGTCCAGATTGGGAGGTACCAGATGACGATCCGGTTCGACGCCATCCCAGGCGGCGAACTCTGAGACAGTGAGCTCCTCCAACTCCTGGTCGGAAAACCGCGGTGCCAACTCCAAATCGAACATGTGTTCTACCGTACACAGGCCCAGGGACAGATTCCAGAGGGTCGAAATGACAAATCCCCGACGGTTCCTAGAGTCCCGCCACGTTGGGTAACCACGACCACGCCGTGGAGGAGGACATGCGGAAGATGGCAAGGCCGATCGCCATGATTGCTGCCCTTGCCTTGGTGCTGGCTGCATGCGGCGGTGAGGAAGGCGGCAGCCCTGTTGCTACCACTCCGGCACGCGACGAGGGTGGCGGCGAGGCAATCGCATGTGATGTCGACCAGATCGACGGCGACCTTCACCTCTACAACTGGACCGGGTACATCGATCCGCAATTGATCACGGCGTTCGAAGAGGAGTACGGCGTGGACGTCGTCGAAGACTTCTACGACTCGAACGAGACCATGCTCGCCAAGCTCCAGTCCGGAGCCGTGTACGACCTGATCGTCCCGTCCGACTACATGGTGGGAATCATGATCGAGGATGGGCTGCTCGCTGAGATCCAGCGCGATGCTCTGTCCAACATCTCCAATCTGGGTGCAGCCTTTGTCGATCCGGCATATGACCCGGGCGGAGTCTTCTCAGTGGCCTATCAGTGGGGCACTACGGGTCTTGGCGTAAACACGGAAGTGGTAGGTAAGGATTACCAGGCCACGTGGGGTCTCGTTTTCGACCCGGAACTGATCGCCCATTATCCCGGAGGGGTCTCGTTGCTCGACGATCCGAGAGAGACGATGGGCGCGGCTCTGAAGTATCTCGGCTACTCGCTCAACAGCACCAGTGAGGAAGAGCTGCAGGAAGCTGCGGACGTCATCGCTGCGGCCAAGGAATTTATCGCTGCCTTCGACAGCGACCAATACGACGAGATCCTGGTCACGGGTCGACTAGCTGTGGCCCACGGTTCGTCGCGGAAGTTCTCTGCTTCCTTCGACGACGTCGACGGCTCAGACACATACTCCTATGTGATTCCGGACGAAGGTGCCAGCGTGTGGATCGACACCATGGCGCTGCCGGCAAACGCCGAGCACCCGTGCACGGCTCATACCTTCATCAACTACCTGCTCGATGCCGAAAACGGTGCAGTACTGACCAACTGGAACCTCTTCGCAAGCCCTAATGCGGCATCGGAGAAATTCGTCGAAGCGGAGATACTCGAGGACGAAGCCATCTATCCCTCCGACGACATCGAAGATCTGCTCGAGATCATCGAGGACACCGGTGTCTTCGAGATTCAGTTCACGAACTACTTCGCGATAGCACGAAGCTGACGTTCACCACCAGGAGTCTGGCCGGTACGGTGGGGCCATGTTCAGCGGCGATCTGAAAGTACTCGAGGTCTTCGGCGACTCCAACGACATAGGCAAGGCGCATGGCGAATGTTGTGCCCCGATGATCAAGGCGTATCTGGATGATCGAATGAACCTGACGTCCCAGGAGAAATGGAGCGGTGCGGTGGCCGACCCGGACCTGATTCTCGAGGTTGCAGAGGGCACGCTCGAATACCACGAGCGGTTCTCCGAGAGGCTTCACGCCGAGATGCTGGCCATGGCGGCCGCTGCCGGGATCACACCCGCCGAGGCCGTGGTGGTAGGGGGGTTCACGGACCTCACCGACGTCGTGCGAAGCAGGGTCGGAACCGCGCCCGAGGAGAACAATTGCTCGGCCATTCTGAATCCTGGCAGGGGCTTCTACGCCCAGACATGGGACATGCATGCGTCGGCTGGCGAGTACGTGATGATGCTCAAGGTCGACCCCCTCGTCGGTCCAGCGGCTCTGGTGCAGACGACTGCCGGCTGCCTTGGTCAGATGGGGTTGAACGAAGCCGGCATTTCGGTCGGCATCAACAACCTCACCTCTTGGGGCAGGCCGGGCGTTACCTGGCCATCGGTCGTCCGAAAGGTCTTGAACCAAACCAACCTGGATTCCGCGGTCGAAGTCGTTCTCGGGGCGGAACTCGCCGGCGGTCACAATTTCATGATCATGGGCCCGGACGGGACAGCCGTGAACATCGAGGCCATGCCGACGGAGCGGAAGGTCACCAGAATGTCCGACAGCCCGTATGTGCACACCAACCACTGTGTGAACCAGTGGACCGCAGAGGAGGAAGGCCCTCGCGAGCAGGAGCACATTGAAAACAGCTATCAGCGCTTGGAGATATCTGCCGAGAAGGCGGATGATCTGGAGGCCTTTTTTGCCGATCCGATGATCTCTCGAAGGGTGGACGATCCGCACGAGGTGGGAACCTGCGGAGCCGTGATCATCGAGCCGGGCAAGCGAAGGATGAGGGCGGTCTGGGGTGTGCCAGGCGACCGTCCTTGGGAGACTTTTCAACTCTGAGCGAAGCCTCGACTACATCGAGGTCTGAAGGATCTCAGCCAGCTCGTCAAGGATCACCGGATCATCGATGGTCGAAGGAACGCTGTATTCCTCACCAGCGACGATCGAACGCATGGTCCGGCGAAGGATCTTCCCGGATCTCGTCTTCGGCAGTCGCCTCACCACGAGGATCCGTTTCAGGGAGGCCACCGCGCCGACCTGATCTCTGACCATCTGCACCAGGGCTCCCTGCATCTCGTCGCTGGAGCGGTCGACACCGGCTTTGAGGACGACGAACCCAAGCGGGACCTGGCCTTTCAACTCGTCGGGTATGCCGATCACGGCGCATTCGGCAACGTCGGGATGATCGGCGAGGACCTCCTCCATCGAACCCGTCGACAGACGGTGGCCGGCAACGTTGATCACGTCGTCGACCCTTCCCATGATGTAGACGTAGCCGTTGTCGTCGATGTAACCGCCGTCACCGGTCAGGTAGTAGCCGTCGGATGTCGACAGGTAGGCGGCCACGAAACGATCGGGATCGCCCCAGAGAGTCGGCAGCGTCCCTGGCGGGAGCGGGAGCCGGATGGCAACCAGGCCGTCCGTATTCGGCCCGACGGGTTGGCCGTCTGCGTCGAGGATCTCGATGTCGTAGCCGGGCACCGGGAGAGTCGATGAGCCTGGTTTGGGGTCCATCGGCTCGATCCCGAGTGGATTGGCGACGATTGGCCAGCCCGATTCCGTTTGCCACCAGTGATCCACGACTGGCACACCAAGCAGATCCTTGGCCCAGTGGTAGGTGTCGGGGTCGAGCCGTTCGCCGGCCAGGAACAGCGACCTGAGCGTCGACAGGTCGTACTTGGTGGCGTACTCACCGTCGGGGTCGTCCCGCTTGATTGCCCGAAACGCCGTCGGTGCGCAGAACAGCGTGGAAACTCCGTGTTCGCTGATGACTCTCCAGAAGGCTCCCGGATCAGGAGTTCCGACCGGTTTGCCCTCGTAGAGAACCGTGGTGCATCCGGTGAGGAGGGGCGCGTAGACGATGTACGAATGGCCGACGACCCACCCGACGTCCGATGCGGCCCAGTAGACGTCGCCGGGGTGGGCGTCGTAGAGATTGGGCATGCTCCATCGGAGAGCGACGGCGTGGCCACCGTTATCGCGAACGACGCCCTTGGGAATGGCAGTGGTTCCTGACGTGTAGAGGATGTAGAGGGGGTCGGTGGCACTCACCGTCAAGCACCCGGCTGGTTCGGCGCTTGCCATCAGCTCGTCCCAGTCGACGTCTCTCTCGCTCATCGATGCCGGTGCCTGGGGGCGCTGGAAGATGACGCTGGCCACCGGTTGATGGTTGGCCAAATCGAGAGCGGAGTCGAGGAGCGGCTTGTACTCGATGACACGATCAATCTCGATCCCGCAGGAGCCGGCCACGATCACCTTGGGCTCGGCGTCGTCGATCCGGATCGCGAGCTCCTTTGGGGCGAATCCGCCGAACACAACCGAGTGGATGGCACCGAGCCGGGCGCAGGCCAGCATCGCGATAGCGGCCTGAGGGATCATGGGCATGTAGATGACGACCCGGTCGCCCTTCTCCACCCCGAGCGACCTCAGCCCGCCGGCGAATCTGCTGACGAGGTCCTGAAGCTCGGCGTAGGTGTAGGTCTCGATCGTTCCAGTGACCGGGCTGTCGTAGATCAGCGCCGCCTGCTCGCCTCGACCCGCCTCAACGTGCCGGTCGATCGCGTTGAAACAGGTGTTCAGCTCCCCGTCGCTGAACCATCGGTAGAACGGAGGGTTCGAGGAGTCCAGACCGGTGGTCGGTGGGGTGACCCAGTCGATGCCCTTGGCGGCCTCCAGCCAAAAAGCGTCGGGTTCGGTGAGGCTTCGGTCGTAGATCTCCTGATACATGACCTCGAACCTAGACCCCCAGCTTGCGCTCGGCCATGCCGTTCAGAACCTCCAACACGATTCGGTTGGCCAGGTAGGCCGTCTGTTCGCCGGGTCCGTCGTAGGGCGGCGACACCTCGACGATGTCGGCTCCAAGCACGTTGAGGTCCTTCGACAGTCGCCGGACTGTGTCGAGGATCTCCCGGGAGTTCAGGCCACCCGGTTCCGGCGTGCCCGTTCCGGGGGCCAGGCCGGGGTCGACCACGTCGATGTCTACTGAAATGAACACCCCCTTGGCTCCACCCTCGAGTGCGTAGTCGACCGCCTCATCGACGACCACGCCAAGTCCCCGATCCACGATGTCTTTCATCATGAAGGCCCGCATCCGCTGTTCCTCCATCCACTCCATCGTCTCCGGCTCGGGCCAGTAGCCCCGGAGCCCGATCTGGACGAACCTGTGTCCGGGGATCGCTCCCGACTCGATGAGTCGTCGCATCGGGGTTCCGTGACCATGGAGACCGCCGCTCTGGATGAAGCCGGTGTCGGCGTGGGCATCAAAATGGATGAGTGCCACCTCGCCGAACCCGTGGGCACGAGCCACTCCCAGTGCGTCGGGCCAGGTGATCGTGTGGTCCCCACCGAGAATGATCGGAACCTTGCCGGCCTTTGCCACGTCGGTGACAACGTCTCCGATTCGTTTCATCGACTCTTCGAGATGCCCGGGCAGCACATAGACATCACCGATGTCGACGACGCCCAGGGTCTTGAATGGATCGATGCCCGTCGGTAGATGGGGGCGGTAACCATCCATGGCCCCATAGTCGGCGTTTCTGATGGCACTCGGCCCAAACCGGGCTCCCGGCCTGAAGGTCGTGCCCCAATCGAATGGAGCGCCGATGATCACCACGTCGCCGTCGCCCAGATCTGCCGGTGTGGTGGCAGGCACTCCCAGGAAAGAGCTGCGCGAGGCGAAAGAAATGTACTCGGCGGAAGCGAAGGCGATTCCGTGCTTTCGTTCGTCATACGGCGTATACATCGGACCGGTACGCTAACCCGGCTGCAACCCGCTCGGAGCCATGACCTCAGAACATGTTCAACGCGTCTATTTCTGGCTGCTCCTGTTGCAGACGCTCGCGGTTTCGCTCATATGGGGTGTCAACACACTATTCCTTCTCGACGCCGGCTTGTCCATCACCGAGGCTTTCGTCGCGAATGGCGCGTTCACGGCCGGGATGGTCCTGTTCGAGGTGCCCACGGGAGTTGTCGCCGATGCCGCCGGCAGGAGGGTCTCTTTCATCCTTGGAGCCGTCACTCTCCTGGTCACCACTGTCGGCTATTTCGGTCTGTGGTTCGTCGAGGCCGGGGTGTGGTGGTGGATCCTGGTTTCGGTCCTCATTGGCCTGGGGTTCACGTTCTTCTCGGGCGCCACAGAGGCATGGCTGGTGGATGCCCTGGAGGCGACCGGATTCGACGGTCCGATCGAACATGTTTTTGGCCGTGGGCAGACCGTGATAGGAGTGGCGACGCTCTTCGGCACGATAGGCGGCGGCTTTCTCGCCCAGATCAGTCTGGGGGTTCCCTACATCGCCCGATCGGCGATCCTCGTCGTGGTCATCGCTGCGGCCTTCATCTGGATGCATGACATCGGTCACACCCCCAAGAGGGGCATCCCGATCAGAGAAGGAGTGAGGACCATCCTCAAGAACTCGATCGAGCATGGTCTCAAGAATCCGCCGGTCCGCATGTTCATGTTCGGCGCCCCGTTCGCCGCCGGGGTCTACATCTGGGTGTTCTATGCGTTCCAGCCCTACCTGTTGGAGCTATTCGGTGACCCAAACGCCATCTATCTGTCCGGAATTGCCGCCGGCGTCTTCTCTATCGCTCAGATCATGGGCGGCTCTGCCGTGATGCGAGCCCGGCGCCTTTTCAAGAAGCGCACAGGTCTCATCGCTGGAGAGGTTGTCATTGGCGCGACGGCGCTCGTAGGTGTCGGCCTCGCCGACCGGCTCCCCATACCCGTCGGATTCTGGGTGGCAATCCTCTTGCTCACCGCAATGGCGACGTTGTGGTCGTTGTCGACGCCGATGCAGCAGGCCTACATGAATGCTGTCATCCCTTCCGAAAACAGGGCAACGGTTCTTTCGTTCGCCTCTTTGATGGGGAATGCGGGCGGGGTCATCAGTCAGCCGGCGCTCGGCAAGGTTGCCGACGTCTACTCGTTTGGAGTGGGATACATCGTCGCCGGTGTAGTTTTCGTGCTCCGGTTTCCGTTTGTGCTGGCGATCCGTCGTATGGACCTCGATGCCGACCAGATTGAGAACCAGCTGAACGCCTAGTGCTTGCTAGACGTGGCATGATGTCGCCGATGTCTGAGCAAGCCGCAGAGAATGGTGTCACACCCGCCGCCCGGATGGGCAAGGCCATTTCTCAGGGAGTGATGATCGGAGTGCCTTTGACGATTGTCCTGGGGACAATCGGCATCTCGCTGATCACCGACCTCGACCTCGGTGACGCCTTCGCGACGGCCCTCCTCCCGGGGGTCCTGGCCGGTGGTTTCGCCGGTGGTTTTACCGGCATGGCCAGGACGATGGACTGAGCGAATGATCCGCGTGGCTGTCTCCGGGGCCGGCGGCAGGCTGGCCGGCCCGATCATCTCGGCGGTCGAGGCGTCCGACGACCTCGAGATCTCTGCCCTGTACAACCCCAATCGCGCCGGCGAGGAGATGGCTGGAGTGACGATCTCGGCCGACCCGTCACTGGTCGAGGCCGATGTGGTCATCGAAACGGTGCATCCCGATGTGGTCTTCGACAATCTCGAGGCCTGGAAGCGGCTCGGCGTCGCCACGGTGGTGGGCACGTCCGGGTTCACCCCCGAGCGCCTGGAGCGTCTGCATTCGTTGTGGGGTGAAGAGCAGCCGTGCCTCGTTGTTCCCAACTTCTCGATTGGGGCCGTTCTGATGATGCAGTTCGCAGCTGAGGCCGCTCCTCATTTCGAGGCGGTCGAGATCATCGAGAGGCATCACTCGGACAAGCCGGACGCCCCATCCGGGACGGCTCTGGCCACGGCGATGGGGATTGGATCGGCCGGCGGTCGCTCGTCCGACAACTCCGCCGAGTTGGTTCCCGGTGCGTTGGGGGCTTCGGTCGAAGGTGTGCGGGTACATGCACTGAGGCTTCCAGGGCTCATTTCCCAACAGGAGGTGGCACTGTCCAACGCCGGGGAGGTGCTGTCGATCGAACATCTGTCCACCAGCTATGAGTCGTTCGCGGCGGGTGCGGTCCTGGCCGCGAGAGGAGTCGGCAAACTCCCCGGTGGTGTGCACTTGGGCCTGGGCGCCATCCTCTAGTGCTCTGGCCACAAACTCCGAGCCCCTTAGCTGCCGATATCGATCACCGTGATGTTGGCAAACGGGGCGCTCATGATGCCGAGGTCTTTCGGGTCACCGGTCAGACATACTCCTCCGCCGGCCTCAACTGCAGCAGAGACGACGTGAGCGTCGACCATGTGCTCGGATCCTGCGCCCGCGCCCGTCAGAACGCCACCCACCAACCGGGCAAACGATCGGTCGGTGTCGCGAATCTGGAGTCCTGTGTCTCGTGACAGGCAGGCATCGACGACCTGGCTTTGATTCCGACCGCGATACATCTCCGCTAGCACAACCGCTGGCACCACCGCTCTCCGCTGCAGACGCAGAGCCGCAGTCAACGCCGCCCGCACTGTTTCCTTGCCAAGCCCATCTCTTCCAGCGAGTGCCGCCAACGCCGCGTTGTCCAGCACAACCACAGCACTCACTGCAGCAACTCCTCGAACTTCGCGACGAGTGCTTCATCAACCGGGCCGTCGGTAGCTTCGAGCTCGTCGAGCCACTCTTGAAGCAGCTTGTCCCTGGCACGGCGCTCGACCTCAATGCGGATCGCCTCGTTCACCTGGCTGGACAGCGTCTCATCCCCGCCTTCGAGCACGGAGACGAGTCCATCATCGAGAGTCACCGATATCTTTCGTTTCTGGGCCACGTCACTCATCCTACCAAGGTACGACATAGGTAGGACACTTTCAGTCAGGAAGGCCCTGAAAACCATCAATCGGGCTAGCGTCGTCGTATGGCTCAGATCCATGGCGGGCAGATCATCGCCCGTGCTCTCGAGGCCGAAGGTGTCGACACCGTGTTCACCCTCACCGGCGGGCACATTCTCCCGATCCTCGATGGATGTGTTCAGGAAGGGATCAGGGTCGTCGATGTCCGCCACGAGCAGACGGCGGCCCACGCAGCGGAGGCCTACACGCGGCTGACCGGGAAGCTCGGTGTTGCTGCGGTCACTGCCGGGCCGGGCGTGACCGGCACGGTGACCGGCGTAGCCACCGCGTTCTACGGGTCGACACCCATGCTGGTTTTGGGCGGACGTCACATGATCCGTCAGGAACTCAAGGGCGGTCTTCAGGAAATGGACCACACCCGGCTCTTCCACTCCATCACGAAATGGTCCGCAACGGCCTGGCAGGTGGATCGTCTCGCCGATTACGTGGCCACCGCAGCCCGACATGCCTTTGAGGGTCGTGGTGGTCCGGTGTTCATGGACATCCCGATGGATGTGCAGTTCGACATGGTCGAGGAGACGGCCGTGTCGTTCCCGACCTCCTATCGAGCCAACGTCGGGTTCGGCGCCGACGCATCTGCCCTCTCCCGGATCATCGATGTGTTGAATGGCGCCGAGAGGGTCATGGTGTTCGCCGGTGCCGGCGCACGTGCCGGACAGGAGAATCGGCTTGTCGACCTTGCAGAAGCGCTGCAGGCTCCCACTTACGTCAACAGCCGGGCCCGCGGGTCACTCCCGTACGGGCATTCGCTCCTCGGTGCCCATCAGCGGTCGCGTGCCATGGCCGAAGCCGAAGTGGTGCTCGCTCTGGGAGTGGACTGGGACTTCCGAACGTCCTACGGAGACAAGATCTCGCGGGACGCCACTGTCATCCAGGTCGATGCAGACGCGGCCAAGGTCGGGTGGAACCGACCCGCACACGTCGCGGTCGTTGCCGATCCGATGACGGTCGTCGGACAATTGGTCGACGGCGCCGATCGGTTCCGGAGAGACGAGACACCGGTCTGGACCAAAGAGATCATGGAGGCGGAGTCGACAAAGTGGGAAGAAGGCCTGGCCGAGGCCGACGATGATTCCTCGCCGGTCATGCCGCAGCGATTCGCTCGGGAGGTCGCCGGGTTCTTCGGCCCCGATTCGATAGTCGCAGTGGACGGCGGCGACATTGTTTCGACGACTGCCCGCTGGCTCCAGACTTCTACGGCCGGCCACGTTCTCGACCCGGGGCCGTTCGGGACTCTCGGAACGGGGGCCCCGTATGCGATTGCAGCAAAGGTCGCATTTCCCGAGAAGACCGTCGGGGTTGTGTTTGGCGACGGAGCGTTCGGGTTCAGCGCGATGGAATACGACACCATGGTGCGGCTCGGGCTGCCGATCATCGGAGTCATCGGCAACGACGGTGTCTGGAGCAACATCAAGACGTTCCAGCGCATGGCGTACCCGGATCGTCTGGTGGCTGCCGATTTGGGTGTGCGGCCGTATCACGAGATGGTCGAGGGTCTGGGCGGACACGGGGAATTCGTCGATGATCCCGGCGAGATTCGCCCCGCTTTGGAACGGGCCAGGGAATCAGGCCTCCCTGCCCTGGTCAATGTGCATCTGGCGGAGACGATGCGGATGTCCTCCAACTACTCCCAGTAGCGGCTCACAAGACGACAACCGTCAGCAGGCCGACCCCGAGGCAGTAGGCCGCGAAGGGCAGCAGTCCGATCCTCCTCAGTGCAGCCAGGAGAATGGCGATGGCGGCGTATCCCGAGACGGCGGCCACCGCGAATCCCGCGATCAGCTCGACTCCGAACTGGTCGGTGGCTACGAGGTCGGGAAGGGAGATGAGCCCTGCTCCGGCGATCGCCGGGATCCCGAGCAGGAATGAGAACCGTGCTGCTTCCAGGGGGTTGAACCCGCGGCCGTTTCCGGCCGAGATCGTCATGCCAGATCTAGAGATTCCGGGGATGAGAGCGAACGCCTGGGCGATGCCGACAGTCACGGCATCGGGCACCCGGCCTTCGGGCAGGCGGCGATCTCCGGTGGCGAGCCTTTGACCGATGACAAGCACCACGCCTGTCGCCATCAGGGCCCAGCCGACGTTCGAGACAGTGGCTTGGAACGAGTCGAGACTCGATTCGAGGGGGAGCCCGATGATCGCCGGGATGGTTCCGATGGCGACGAGCTTGGCAATGGTTCGGCCCTCGTCGTTGGTGCGGAACCGCAAGACCTTGGCCACATCCTCCCTGAAGTAGACCAGCACGGCGAGAAGTGTTCCCAGGTGAAGGACGGCGGAGACGGCGAGGGCTGGTGGTGCGATATCCATTCCCATCTCGGCGAGGAATGCTGGGACGATGACGAGATGGCCCGATGACGAGATCGGGAGGAATTCGGTCAGGCCTTGTACCAGGCCCCAGACGATGGCTTCGAGCACGTCGGGACGGTACCCGTTCAGCCTGCGGAAACGAGGACAGCTACCCGACTAGACGCGGCTGCCACTGCGACGTCGCTCGCCCGCTCGGGCGGCAGGGCGACGCCTCCGTTGCCGGTTCCGAAGGGATCGTCGCTGGCGGGGAAGGCGAGAACGCCGTCGATCACCTCCCCGGTGTCCAACAGCACGACCTTGACGTCATCGCCGCGTCGCACGTGGGGAGGGACCTCGACCTCCACTATCCACCAGGTCGTAGGAATGGAGTTCGAGCGATCGACCACATCGGCAGCCAGCAATGGAGATCCCGGAGCGATTTCACGGATCGCCACTCCTTCGACGCTGATGGATTCGAGAAGTCCGACCGGGATCTTTCTCATTTCCGTGTTGCCTGCGTCGATCGACTCTCCGGTGAGAATTCTCGTCGAGGCGAAGGGATGGCCGGTGGTGGATTCGGGTCGCAACTCCGACCAAAGGGCGGCAACGACCAGCGCTGCGGCGAGGAACCATCTTCCCCAAGGGGGTGATTGCAGCCAGTACATGGGTTCCAACGTAAGGCGCCGCCGCCGTCGGTTGAAGGGGTCTGTGTGCGTTCAGCCGCTCTTCGAAGAGCTGGACGACGATCCGCTGGGCGTCTTGGTGCCCTTCTTTGAGTCTGACTTCTTGGCGTTCTTCTCGGAGTTCGCCGCCGAGGTACTCGGGGTCTTGGAGGCCGCCGACGCCTTCGAGTCCGTTGCGTAGAAACCGGAGCCTTTGAAGACGATGCCGCGGGCGTGGAACACCTTTTGCAGCGGTCCGCCGCAGTTGGCGTGTTTCTTCAGTGGCTTGTCTGAGAACGACTGGAAGATCTCGAAGTTCTCACCACATTCTTTGCAGACGTACTCGTATGTGGGCATGCGTGTTTCTGACCGAGAGAAGGGGGGTGGGGTCCGAGTGTAGAACCGGCCTCCTTTCTCTTCCATTCCCGCGGGCCAATATGATTGCGCCAATGATCATTGCTCTCGCCCTATTGGCCGCGTATGTGGTGGGGAGCATCGACTTCGCGGTCATCGTCGGCCGGATGCACGGCGTCAACATCCACGAAGTGGGCAGCGGCAACCCGGGGACCTCCAACGTCCTCCGAACCCTGGGCCGGGGCCCCGCCATTCTGGTTCTCATCGGCGATGCCATGAAGGGTTTGGTGGGAGCCTCGTTCGGCATGCTGGCCGCCGGGATGACTTCTGCGACCGTCTCCACCGAACTGTCCCACTGGGCCTTCGCCAGCGGCTTCGCCGCGGTGGTTGGCCACTGCTATCCGGTGTTTCACAAGTTCAAGGGTGGCAAGGGCGTGGCGACCGGCCTTGGCGTTCTGATCTTCACGGTGCCTTTGGTCGCCGCCATCACCGGTGCGGTCTGGATCATCGTTGCACGGTTGACGAAGGTGGCCTCGATAGCCTCACTGATCGTGGTGGTGATCGCCATTCCGTTGGCCATCTGGCGTGACGTTCCCGGCCTTTCCCTGATGTGGATGGCACTCACGATTGCCCTCGTTATCTGGCGACACAAGGGCAACATCATGAGAATGATCGGCGGTAACGAGGAGAAGGTTGTGGCATGAGCATCGATGTGGCCGTCATCCCGGCAGCGGGCCGGGGCACCAGGATGCGCCCGGCGACGAGAGTGGTCCCCAAGGCGTTGGTCACCGTTGTCGATCGCCCCGCTATTCAGTACTCGGTGGAGGAGGCGGCGCGGGCCGGTGCCAAGGAAGCGATTGTGGTGGTCGACCTGGACGCAGGTCATCTCATCGCCCAGCACTTCAGCCTGGGCGGGCCCCTCCCGGGGTTGGAGGACATCCAGATACGGCCCACGGTCCAGGAGGAGCCACTCGGCCTGGGTCATGCAGTGCACGTCGCTGCCGAGATGGTGGGCGACCGTCCGTTCTTCTGCCTTCTCTCCGACAACATCGTGCGCCCTGGCCAGGATGTGCTGCCTGCGTTGGCCGACGGGAGCCGCGACGGTTCGGTCTCCGTCATGTGCCTTCGTGAACTGACCGACGAGTATCTGGCGAAGTACGGGGTCGTGGTTCCGGACTCCGATGTCGTCGACGGGTATCTCGACCTCGCAGGCGCCGTTGAGAAGCCGGGCGCGGAGTTGGCTCCGTCACGACTCGGGCTGGTCGGTCGCTACCTATTTACCCCGGAGGTCTTCTCGGCGCTCGACAAGACCACTCCGGGGGTCGGGGGAGAGATCCAACTGACCGACGCAATCAATACGCTGGGCGAGCAGCGGCATCTTCGGGGGTACGTCGCGAACACCGACATGCTCGACACCGGCACGCCGCGGAGCCTGCTTCACGCCACTCATCACCTCGGCACTCACGAGTTTGGCCCACACGTGTTCGGCGACAGTCAATGAGGCCCATCGAAGAGGTCAGAATGGAGATTGCCGGCTCGATGAGACGACTGCCCGTGGAGACGGTCTCCTACTCGAGTTCTGTCGGCCGGGTATTGGCCCGGTCGGTCGTCTCTCGGGAGAACATTCCGTCGTTCGCCAACTCGTCGATGGATGGATTCGCCGTCAGGTCAGCCGATGTCGCTCAACCGGGAGCTGTCCTCGAGATCCTCGCCGACATTGCCGCGGGCCAGGTCGCGGAGGTCTCCGTGGGGGAGAGCGAAGCAATCAGAATCATGACGGGGGCGCCCATGCCCGACGGAGCCGATGCCGTGGTTCGAGTCGAGGACACCACGGTTGAGGGTGAGAAAGTAACGATTGGGGTCTCAGTCGAAAACGGGAACTATGTCCGGCCGGCCGGTGGCGACGTCAGGTCGGGAACCACAGTCATGGATGCAGGCACGCGAATCACGCCGGTGCATGTCGGCGTCCTGGCAACTGTCGGGGTCACCGAGGTGGAGGTCTCGACCCGTCCGAAGGTTGGGGTCTTCTCGACGGGGGATGAATTGGCCCCGCCAGAGACTCCGAGCCTCGGTCCGGGCATGATCAGGGATTCCAATCGCCCGATGCTGGTGGGTCTTCTCGAAGGCGCCGGCGCCGATGTGATCGATTACGGCCGCGTGGCCGATGATGCCGATCTGTTCAGGGCGACGCTGGGCCGGGTCGCGGTCGAATCCGATGTGATCGTTACCTCCGGTGGGGTGTCCATGGGCGACTACGACGTCACCAAGATCGTCCTGAGAGATGAGGCCGATGTCGACTTCATGCAGGTGGCGATGAAGCCCGGCAAGCCCCTCGGTTTCGGCAGAGTCGGGGGCGTCCCGTTCTTCGGGCTCCCCGGCAATCCGGTGTCGTCGCTCGTTTCGTTTGAGAACTTCGTGCGCCCGTCGTTGCTGACGATGCAGGGTGCCCGGCTCTTGCATCGGCCCCGCGTTCCCGGCACGGCTGGCGGCACTTTCAAAACCGACCCGGCGAAGACGGTGTTCGTGCGGGTGGTCGTGGACGACGAATGGGTCGCGAGAGAGGCTGGAGATCAGTCATCGAACGTGCTGTCGGCGGCCGCAGTGGCCGGCGCCTTTGCCGTTGTGCCGCGCGGCGTCGCAACCGTGAACCCGGGCGATCCGGTGGTTCTCGAACTGTTCCGGAGTCCCGAGACGAGAGAACTCAGCGATGAGCAATGATGCAGAATTCACGCACCTGAACGACAAGGGCGAGGTCCATATGGTCGAGGTGGGTGACAAGCCCTCGACCGGTCGAGTCGCGGTCGCCGAAGGATTCGTAGCGTTGCCCGACGAACTGGCCGACAGGTTTTTCGCCGGTGACCTTCCCAAAGGAGACGCCTCCGCGGTGGCTCGAATCGCCGGAATAATGGGTGCGAAGAAGACGGCTGAGTTGATCCCCCTGTGTCATCCGATTCCTCTGACCGGAGTCGAGGTTTTCCTGGAGCCAAGTGGGCATGGAATTCGGATCGTCGCTACCGTTTCCACTACGGGCAAGACCGGCGTGGAGATGGAGGCCATGACTGCTGTCTCGACGGCTGCGCTCACGATCTATGACATGGTCAAAGGGATCGAGCGTGGCGTAACCATCGAATCGGTTCGTCTTCTCAAGAAGGCTGGTGGGAGAACCGGTGAGTGGGTTCGGTCGGAGGTCGTTGATTGAAGGCGCAGTGGGATATTACGCTCGACATTGGACGGAGCTACTGAGGTAAATGGAAACGAGTGTCATCGTTGGTTTGCTGGTGATTGCAGCCGTTTGGAGCGTGTATCTGCTCCCGACCGTCTTCGGTGAGCGCAAGGAAGCCTCGATGAGCTCGACCGACGAATTCGACCGCTGGTCTCATTCGGTGGCTGACGTCCAGAAGCACACCGCAGCCGACCTCGCATCATCCAACAAGGATGTCATCAGATCCAGAAGGCGTCGCACGCTCGGAACGCTGGCGATCCTCGCGTTGGTGAGCTTCGTAGCTGCTGCGGTTCTTGGCTCGTTCGCATGGGTTCTGGTCGGTACCTTTTTCATGTCGCTGATTGGTGTCTATGTGGCGATGCTTGCCCAGATGAAACAGCGCAGGCAGATGCGCCTGAAGCTGACCCATGTGGCCGAGCGTCCCGCCGAGTGGGAAGAACCTCAGGTTCGAGTCATCGCCAATTGAGCCCCGGCTCGATTGACCAGATCCGCTCGATTCTCGACGCACGATTCGCCGCCCGTGAGAAGGGCATCACCGGTTCCCGAAAGGTCATTCGCTCGTCGGCCAACGGCATCCGCGCCCTCCATCGCCGGGAGTGGGACGATGCGGAGGAGTTGATCTCCGAGGCCGGTTCGATCCTCGGCTCGATCTTCGAAGCTCTCGAGGGTCACCCCGAGATGGTTCACGCCGGGTTTGTTGCCGACGCAGCCAAGGAGTACTCCGAGGCGCGCATCACACAGTCGATCTTTCTGGGACAAGAGATCCCGACGTTCACCGACCTGGGAGTCGATCCGGTCCCATATCTCCACGGACTCGGCGAGGCAGTGGGGGAGATGCGTCGTCGAATGCTCGATCTCCTACGCTCCGAGAAGCTCGATGAGGCCGAGGCCACGCTGGAGCACATGGACAGCATCGTCGATCTCCTGGCGTCCGTCGACTACCCCGACGGCATGACCAGTTCTCTCCGCCGTACGACCGATGTTTCACGATCCCTGGTCGAGCGTTCCCGCTCGGACCTGACCGCCACGGTGGTCCAGGAGCGTCTCCGCCAGGATCTTCGCTCCAGCTAGAACGCCGATAACCCGACCCTGAGGCCGAAGTGCCCCTGCGACAGCGGGCAACATGACCCATCCACTTGGGACCTAGTCCCCTACACCTTTGCACGCAGATATTCGAATATGTGAATAAATGCACAAGCGCAGATCCTCTCCGAAACCGCTTGAACAGTCAGGGGTACTTTGACATGGGACGCGTCGACCTTCAGATCACTCGCCGCTCTTTACTGAAAGCAAGCGCAGTCGCCGCCGGGATGACCGGTCTCATGCCCGCAACAGCACAGGCCATCGACGGCAACACACCTTGGTACCGCGAGGGTGAGATCCAGACCACCTACAACTACTGCGACATGTGCCCGTGGAGATGCGGCATCGTCGTCAAGACCGTCAACGGCGAGGTGCGCAAGATCGACGGTAACCCGCGTGACCCCAAGAGCCGCGGGATGCTGTGCGCCCGAGGGCAGGGCGGCGTGTCGTTCATGTACGACACCGATCGTCTCCAGGCCCCGATGATGCGCACCGGTGCCCGAGGCGAGGGCAAGTTCCAGGAGGTCTCCTGGGAGCAAGCTCTCGAATTCATCGCCGACAAGCTGGCAGAGATCAAGGAGCGGTCCGGTCCCGAGGCCCTGGCCATCGCCGGGCACACCTCGGGCGACTTCTGGTTCACCGACCTGTTCGCCCAGGCATGGGGAACTCCCAATGCCGCCAAACCATCGTCGAGTCTTTGCCTCAGCCCGCGCGAGGAAGCGGCACAACTCACATACGGCTCGGCCGTGGGCGGGCATGAGCCCGTCGACTGGGATGAGCTTCAATGCCTCACCCTGATCGGCAGTCACATTGGCGAGGACACTCGCAACACCGTGATGCAGGACTTCTCCAACATGTGGAGCCGCGGTGGGAAGGTCATCGTCGTGGACCCGAGATTTTCCTCGGCAGCCACCAAGGCCGACTACTGGCTCCCCATCAAGCCCGGAACGGACACCGCCCTTCTCCTCGCGTGGATGAACGTGATCATCACCGAAGAGCGTTATGACGCCGAGTACGTCGCCGAGTGGACGGTCGGGTTCGAACAGCTTCAGGCCCACGTACAGGAGTTCACCCCCGAGTGGGCCGCCCAGATCACCGACCTGCCGGCGGACAAGATTCGGGAGACGGCAAGGGTCATGGCCGACAACAGCCCGCAGTCGGTCATCATGCCCGGGCGTCACGTCACCTGGTACGGCAATGACACCCAGCGCATGCGGGCCACCTACCTGATCAATGCCCTGCTCGGCGCCTACGGCCGCCACGGCGGCATGTACTTCAACAAGGGTGCTTTCCTCGAGGAATACCCCCATCCGCCGTTTGCCGTGGCCGGCAGCTCCGGCGGTTGCTCCGCCGGCGAAGAAGAGGCCTCCGACGTGCTGCCGCTCGGACCGACCGGAAAGGCCCGCGCCGACGGCGCCAGGGAAGACTTCTGGCGGGGCGCCACCGCTCTTCAGGAACTGATCGACCCGATGATCACCGGCGATCCCTATCGGATCGAGGGGCTGATCATCTACGGGGTGAACTTCCTCAACTCCATCCCCAACAAGGAGCGCACGATCGAGGCCCTCAAGGCCCTCGATCTGGTCGTCGCCATCGACGTCCTGCCGATGGAGCACGTGGCCTGGGCCGACGTCGTGCTCCCCGAGGCCACCTACCTCGAGCGTTACGACTCGCTGTGGGCGTGCTCCCACAAGACTCCCTACATCGCAATGCGAGAGCCTGCGGTCCCACCTCTCTACGACACCAAGCCCGGTTGGTGGATGGCCCGTGAACTAGCTCTCCGCGTCGGGCTCGAGTCCTACTTCAAGTGGGAGGACATCGAGGAGTACTTGAACCACGAGCTCCGCTCGGTTGGCTCCAGCCTCGAGAAGCTGCATGCCGACGGTGGCGTGCTGGTCCAGAGTGGCAAGCCCTATTTTGAGGACTACGGCGAAGACAGCCCGTTCCACACTCCTTCCGGGAAGATCGAGCTCTTCTCCCAGGCACTGGAGGACAACGGATTCGACCCGATGCCCGTTTATGAGGCCACCGAGGAGCCGCCGAACGGCTTCTATCGATTGCTCTACGGACGCACCCCGGTGCACACCTTTGCCAAGACCCAGAACACTCCGGTGCTCAATGAGGTCTACCCCGAGAACGAGGTGTGGCTCAACGAGGACGCCGCCTCCACCGAAGGGGTGAAGGACGGCGAGGAGGTCTGGCTCGAGAACCAGGATGGGGCCAGATCCGGGCCCGTCAAGGTAAAGGCGACACAGCGGATCCGAACGGACGCCGTGTTCATGCCCCATGGTTTCGGGCACAACGCCCCGGGCCTCTCCCGTGCCAACGGTGCGGGAGCCAGCGACACCGTCCTCCAGACACGGTACGCACTGGATCCGATCAGCGGTGGGGCCGGGATGCGAATCAACTTCGTCAAGATCCTGAAGGAGGTGTGACGTGGCCCAGGCATTCCTCCTCGACCTCGGCCGTTGCATCGGTTGTGAAGCCTGCACCGTTGCCTGCAAGACCGGGAATGAGCTCCCGTCGGGACTCAGCTACATCAAGATCAACGAGCAGGTCCGCGGTGCCTACCCCAATCTCGAGGGAGGCTTTGACAACCATCGCTGCCTCCACTGCACCGATGCGGCCTGTGTCTCAGTGTGCCCCACCGGGGCCCTCTACAAGGAAGACGGTCTCACCAGGCTCGATCGCGATGCTTGCTCGGGCTGTGGGTACTGCGTCGAGTCATGCCCCTACGAAGTCCCGGTGCTCTTCGACGGCCTCTCATCCAAGTGTGACGGCTGCAAGGAGACCACCGAGGCCGGTGGTATCCCATGGTGTGTCAAGACTTGCCCGAACGGTGCCCTCGAATACGGCGAGCGGGAGGAAATCCTGCGGAAGGCGCGAATCCGGGCAGAGGCGCTGAGGGCTCATTACCCCAACGCACAGGTCTACGGGGAAACCCAGGCCGGCGGGCTCGGCGTGATCATGGTCCTGACTGACGACCCCGAAGTGGTCGGCCTCCCCAGAGATCCGCACCCGCCACTCATGGCTCAGGCATGGCAGAGCGTTGTCCAGCCGGTGTCGATCGGGGCGATCGGAGCCACGGCTGTAGCCGCCGGAGTTGCCGGTGTCATCGCCAGACGGAACCACATGGCAGAAGTGAAGGAACTCGAGGCCGCCGAGGTATCCGCTGGGTCCGGATCCGAGGCGGAGGAGGTGTGACGGTGGTCACGAGCATCAACAAAGAGGAACATGTGATCCTCCGCTACCGCAGGACCCAGAGGAGTGTGCACTTTCTGCTGGCCTCCTCGTTCGTGCTCCTTCTGCTGACGGGGCTCGTCCTGCTCTGGGACCCGCTCGGTTTCTTGGCAGCGGGGGGCGCCTCCAGGATGATTCACCGCTTCGGTGCTGTGCTCTTCATAGCTGTGCCGCTCGTGTATCTGGTCACCGACCGGGAGGGAGCCAAGGAACTGGTCTACGACTCGTTCCACTTCGACAAGGACGATCGCGCGTGGCTGGTGCACATCATTCCCTACGTTCTCGGTCACGCCGAGGAGATGCCGCCGGCGGGCAGGCTCAACGCAGGTCAGAAGTTGCACCACGCTGCGGTGATCCTCATATCCGCCACCGTTGTGGTCAGCGGGTTGCTGCTGTGGTTCTTCAAGTCGTCGCTCGGCGAGACCGGTCTCGCCTGGGTTGTGGTTGCACACGACATCTCGATGCTTCTCCTGACCTTGTTCCTGGTCGGGCACCTCTACTTCACATACGTCTACAAGGCGATCTCCGGCATGACCACAGGATGGGTCGAGGAGGTCGATGCGCGACTCGAGCACCCGAAGTGGGTCGCGGAACTGGAGGCCGAAGCAGCAGCGTCTGCATCGAGCGAGGGAGAGCAGCCTCCCCATGACGCTGAATAGTTCTAAATCAGAAGCCTGGGGTAGGGCCGGCCGTCGGCTCGTGCCAGGAACAATGAAAGGAAGACAGAAATGATGCATCGTCGAAAGGGCCTCATCGCCCTATTGATGGCGCTAGCGCTCGCTATGACTGCCTGTGGCAGTAGCACGGCAACCGACACAACCCTCGACCCCAGCTCGCCGCTGGCGTCGACGACAACACTGGCAGGGGCGGTCGACACCACCGAAGCCGTAGCCACCGAGACAACCGAGGCTGTTGAAGTCTTCGATGTCGAAGCGGCAGTTATCGACTACGCAGCCAGCATCCCCGATGGATGGATGATGGTGAAGGAGCTAGAGGACTTCAAGGCCGCGGTCGAGGCCAGTGATGCCTTGATCATCGACGTTCGCGAAACGGGCGAGTACGCGGAAGGTCACATCATGGATGCGATCAACATCCCGCTCCGGACTCTTGCCGACAACCTCGACAAGATTCCGACCGATCGTCAAGTGTTCGTGTACTGCAAATCTGGTTGGCGTGGTGGCATGGCCACCTCAACGCTGGCGATGATGGGCTACGACAACGTCAAGGGATATCCCGCCGGCTGGGTCGGCTGGACCGAAGCCGGTGAGGAAGTCAACCTCGAGCCGGTCGAGGCCGAAGTCGTTGGTGACCCCGGGCTTCAGCCCGAGCTGGTCGCCGCCGTCGACGAGTTCCTGAACAGCATCCCCGAAGGCTGGCTCACAGCCGGTGACGCTCAGAACGTCAGCGATGCCATCGACGCCGGTGCCTTCGTCGTCGACGTCCGCGAGCCGGACGAGTTCGCCGACGGCCACATGGCCGGAGCCATCAACGTTCCGGTTCGTCAGCTTGGCACCACAGATGTCGAGTTCCCGACCGACACGTCGATGATCCACTATTGCGGGTCCGGATGGCGTGCCGCATTGGCGACGCCGATCATCCACATCCTCGGCAACGACAACGACAAGGGTTACTCCTCGACGTGGGCCAGTTGGGCCGATGAAGGATTCCCGGTCGAGTCATAACCGATCGATTGATACCGTTTTCCCAGCTAATGGGATAAACGGGAATCGGGGGCTGGTGTTCCAGCCCCCGATTCTTTTCGCCCGCGATGTGGCGTCCCGGTCTGCGCAGATAGCGGACCTGAGGTACTAGGGCCCATATATGGGTCAAACAGCCTCGAGAGTTCGCTGATCTGGCCCAGTGCGCGGTCGTCGGTAGAATCCCGACTCCCCGCAAGGGGCTGTAGCTCAGCCTGGCAGAGCACCTCGTTCGCAACGAGGGGGTCAGGGGTTCAAATCCCCTCAGCTCCACCGAACACCCTGCTCGGAGTGCG